>JAURPT010000040.1 GCA_030836535.1 Alphaproteobacteria bacterium | reverse complement strand
GAGCTGGATGGAAAAGGCAACTTCGTTGACGAGATGATCACCTGCCGCCGTGCTGGTGACCAGCTGCTCGTTTCACCCGTAGATGCAGACTATATGGATGTGTCGCCCAAACAGCTTGTTTCCGTTGCCGCTGCGCTTATTCCGTTCCTGGAAAATGATGACGCGAACCGCGCACTGATGGGCTCGAACATGATGCGTCAGGCTGTGCCGCTGCTGCAGGCCACTGCGCCGCTCGTTGGCACAGGTATGGAAAAAACCGTTGCCCATGATTCCGGTGTTACCGCCGTTGCCAAGCGTTCTGGCGTGATTGACCAGGTAGACGCAACCCGTATCGTGGTTCGCGCAACGGATGATGTTGAACCCGGCTCCTCTGGTGTTGATATCTACAATCTCATCAAGTTCCAGCGGTCCAATCAGAATACCTGCATTAACCAGCGCCCGTTGGTGAAGGTGGGTGATGTGGTTGAGAAGGGCGACATCATTGCTGACGGTCCGTCGACCGATATGGGTGAACTGGCACTGGGCCGCAACGTGCTCGTCGCCTTCATGCCGTGGATGGGCTACAACTTCGAAGATTCTATCCTGATCTCTGAACGCATGGTGCGTGACGATGTCTTCACCTCAATTCACATTGAGGAATATGAAGTCATGGCCCGTGACACCAAGATGGGTCCGGAAGAAATCACCCGCGACATCCCGAATGTCGGCGAAGAGAGCATGAGCCACCTCGATGAAGCCGGTATTGTTTATATCGGTGCCGAAGTTGGTCCGGGCGATATCCTCGTCGGTAAGGTAACGCCGAAAGGTGAATCCCCGATGACGCCGGAAGAAAAACTTCTGCGCGCTATTTTCGGTGAAAAAGCCTCTGATGTTCGCGATACTTCATTGCGTATTTCACCGGGTGATGCCGGTACCGTCGTTGAGGTTCGCGTGTTCAACCGCCATGGTGTGGACAAGGACGAACGCGCCTTGACCATCGAGCGTGAGGAAATCGAACACCTCTCAAAGGACCGTGCGGACGAGCAGGCCATTCTGGACCGTGTCTCCTACGCCCGCCTGGAAGAGGCGCTGTTGAACCAGACGGCCGCCAGCGGCCCTGCCGGTGTCAAGAAAGATGGCAAAATCACCAGGGGTATTCTGGAAGACGTTGCCCGCCACGAATGGTGGAAGATCGCCGTCAAGAATGAGAAGCGCCAGGCAGATATCGAGGCCCTGCGCAAGCAGTATGACGATGCCAAGGATGCTCTCCAGGCACGCTTCGATGAAAAGATCGACAAGCTGCAGCGTGGTGATGAGCTTCTGCCGGGTGTGATGAAGATGGTCAAAGTCTTTGTTGCCGTGAAGCGCAAGCTGCAGCCGGGCGACAAGATGGCCGGTCGTCACGGCAACAAGGGTGTTATTTCCCGCATTTCGCCGGTTGAAGATATGCCGTTCCTGGAAGATGGAACGACGGCTGACATTGTCTTGAACCCGCTGGGTGTGCCCTCGCGCATGAATGTAGGTCAGATTCTGGAAACGCATCTGGGTTGGGCTTCAGCCGGTCTTGGCCGTCAGATTTCGGAATTGCTGGATCAGGCCCGCAAGTCTGGTGAAACCAAGAAACTTCGTGCCCGCATGAAAGACATCTACAGCGATGCCGAGTACAAAGACATCATCAAGGATATGGATGATCCTGATGTTCTCGAGCTCGGTGGCAACCTGCGTAATGGTGTGCCGATGGCAACGCCTGTATTTGATGGTGCCAAGGAAGCCGACATTGTTGAGCAGCTGGAAGCTGCCGGGATGGAAGGCTCTGGTCAGGTAACGCTTTATGACGGGCGTACCGGTGAGCCGTTCGACCGTAAGGTCACGGTTGGCTACATCTATATGCTCAAGCTGCATCACCTTGTTGATGATAAAATCCATGGTCGTTCCATTGGCCCGTACAGCCTCGTGACCCAGCAGCCGTTGGGTGGTAAGGCGCAGTTTGGTGGCCAGCGCTTCGGTGAAATGGAAGTGTGGGCACTGCAGGCTTATGGCGCTGCCTATACCTTGCAGGAAATGCTGACGGTCAAGTCCGATGACGTGGCAGGTCGTACCAGCGTGTACGAAGCTATTGTAAAGGGCGACGACACATTCGAAGCTGGTATCCCCGAATCCTTCAACGTTCTGGTGAAGGAAATGCGGTCGCTGGCACTTAATGTTGAACTGGTTGAAGCTGAGGCCGAAGTCGAAGCTGAAGCGGCTGAATAAGGAGTAGAGACATGAATCAGGAAGTTCTAAACGTCTTTAGCCCACAGGCCAAAGCACAGACATTCGATGCAATCCGTATCTCTATTGCCAGCCCGGAGCGGATCCGCTCTTGGTCCTATGGTGAGATCAAGAAGCCGGAAACCATCAACTACCGGACATTCAAACCGGAACGTGACGGCTTGTTCTGCGCCCGTATCTTTGGTCCGATCAAGGATTACGAATGCCTTTGTGGTAAGTACAAGCGCATGAAGTATCGCGGCATTGTCTGCGAAAAATGCGGTGTTGAAGTTACCCTGTCCAAAGTTCGCCGTGACCGCATGGGCCACATTGAACTGGCCGCCCCGGTGGCGCATATCTGGTTCCTCAAGAGCTTGCCGTCTCGTATCGGCCTGCTGTTGGACATGACCCTGAAGGGTCTGGAGCGCATTCTTTACTTCGAAAGCTTTGTAGTTGTTGAACCCGGCTTGACGCCGCTGACCAAAGGCCAGCTGCTCAATGACGACGAATACAACGCCGCTGTCGATGATTATGGAGAAGATTCCTTTACTGCCGGTATCGGTGCTGAAGCAATCCGGATGATGCTGGAAAGCCTGGACCTTGAAGCTATTCGCGACGAGATTCTGCAGGAGCTGGCAGAAACCAAGTCAGAATTGAAGCCGAAGAAGCTGATCAAACGCCTGAAAGTCGTAGAAGGCTTCATTGAATCCGGCAATCGCCCGGAATGGATGATCCTGACTGTTGTACCGGTGATCCCGCCCGAGTTGCGCCCGCTGGTGCCGCTGGATGGTGGTCGTTTCGCAACGTCTGACCTCAACGATCTCTATCGTCGTGTGATCAACCGTAATAACCGCCTGAAGCGCCTGATTGAGCTGCGTGCTCCGGACATTATCGTGCGCAACGAAAAGCGTATGCTGCAGGAAGCTGTTGACGCCCTGTTCGACAATGGCCGCCGTGGCCGCACGATTACCGGTGCCAACAAGCGTCCGCTGAAGTCGCTCTCTGACATGCTTAAGGGTAAGCAGGGTCGCTTCCGCCAGAACCTGCTGGGTAAGCGCGTCGACTATTCCGGTCGTTCCGTGATTGTGGTGGGGCCTGAGCTGCTATTGCATCAATGTGGCCTGCCCAAGAAGATGGCGCTGGAACTGTTCAAGCCGTTCATCTATTCGCGCCTCGACCAGCGTGGTCTGTCCACGACCATCAAGCAGGCCCGCAAGATGGTGGAAGGCGAACGGCCCGAAGTTTGGGATATTCTCGATGAAGTTATTCGCGAACATCCGATCCTGCTGAACCGTGCTCCGACGCTTCACCGCCTGGGCATTCAGGCATTTGAGCCGGTCCTGATTGAAGGCAAGGCCATTCAGTTGCATCCGCTGGTTTGTGCGGCCTTTAACGCCGACTTCGACGGCGACCAAATGGCTGTACACGTACCGCTGTCGCTTGAAGCCCAGTTGGAAGCACGTGTGTTGATGATGTCTACCAACAACATTCTCAGCCCCGCTAATGGCAAACCGATTATCGTGCCGTCGCAGGATATCGTGCTGGGTATTTACTACCTGACGCTCGAATATGATAACGAGCCGGGCGAAGGTACGATCTTTGGTGACCTGACCGAGATTCAGATGGCTCTCGACGCCGGCAAGGTAACGCTGCATTCCAAGATCACCAGCCGCTATGAAACGGTTGATGATGACGGTAACCCGATTACGGTGCGCGTTGAATCGACCCCGGGTCGTATGCTGCTGTCGCAGTTCCTGCCGCGTCATCCGGCCATCAAGTTTGATGTGCTGAACCGCGTTCTTGGCAAGAAGGAAGTGTCGGAAGTTATCGATATCGTCTATCGCCATTGCGGCCAAAAAGAGACGGTATTGTTTGCCGATGGCATCATGGCGATGGGCTTCCGCGAAGCTGCCAAGGCCGGTATTTCCTTTGGTAAGGATGACATGGTGATTCCTGAAACTAAGGAAAGCCTTGTTAATGAAACCCGTGCCGAAGTTGCCGAGTTCGAAAGCCAGTATGCTGAAGGCCTGATCACTCAGGGTGAAAAGTATAACAAGGTTATCGATGCCTGGGCCCAATGTACCGACCGTGTTGCCGATGAAATGATGGCGCGAATTTCTGCTATCCAGGTTGATGAAGAGTCCAAGAGGACCCTGCCGATCAACTCGGTTTACATGATGTCTCATTCCGGTGCTCGTGGTTCGCCCGCGCAGATGAAGCAGCTGGCTGGTATGCGTGGCCTGATGGCCAAGCCGTCCGGTGAAATCATTGAAACGCCGATTATCTCCAACTTTAAGGAAGGCCTGTCGGTGCTCGAGTACTTTAACTCGACCCATGGTGCCCGTAAGGGGCTGGCGGATACGGCGCTGAAAACGGCTAACTCTGGTTACCTGACCCGTCGCCTAGTTGACGTGGCGCAGGACTGCATCATCACAGAGGAAGACTGTAAGACTGAACGTGGTCTGACGGTGACCGAAGTGGTTGATGGCGGTGTCGTCATCGAAGAATTGGGTGAGCGCATCCTGGGCCGTACGACGGCGACGGATATTGCTGACCCCGTTTCCGGCGATGTTCTCATTCCGAAAGGCACACCGCTGGACGAAGCAGCTGTCGAAGTTGTTGAAACAGCCGGTGTCAGCACGGTGATGATCCGCTCGGTTCTGACCTGCGATACAAAGGGTGGTGTCTGTGGTGCCTGTTATGGCCGTGACCTGGCCCGTGGTACGCCGGTGAATATGGGCGAAGCTGTTGGCGTTATTGCCGCGCAGTCCATTGGCGAGCCGGGTACGCAGCTGACCATGCGTACCTTCCATATTGGTGGTACAGCACAGTTTGCCGAGCAGTCTTCAATTGAAGCTGCTGTCGACGGTACAGTGACGCTGGAAAATCGCAACATCGTTAAAGACTCCCGCGGTCGCCTGGTTTCCATGAACCGGAACTGTCAGATCGTCATCAACGACGACAATGGTGTCGAGCGTGCCCGTCATAAGGTGCTCTATGGTGCCCACCTGATTGTTGATGACGGTGCCAAGGTTTCCGGTGGCGACAAGCTTGCCGAATGGGACCCGTACACCACGCCAATCATTGTTGAGCGTGAAGGTGTTGCCGGCTACGTCGATATCGTGGATGGCGTGTCTATGCGCGAAGTCACCGACGAAACCACGGGTATTGCCAACCGCGTTATTACCGACTGGCGTTCGCAGCCCAAGGGCGCTGACCTGCGGCCGCGCATCACGTTGCGTGATGACAAGGGCGAAGTTGTCACCCTGGCCAACGGCCTGGAGGCACGCTACTTCCTGTCGGTTGATGCTATTCTGGCGGTGAACGACGGTGACGAACTGCATGCTGGTGACGTTGTTGCCCGTATCCCGCGCGAAGCTGCGAAGACCCGCGATATTACCGGTGGTCTGCCACGTGTGGCGGAACTGTTCGAAGCCCGTCGCCCGAAGGATCACGGTATCATTGCTGAGAACTCCGGTATTGTTGAGTTTGGCAAGGACTTCAAGAACAAGCAGCGCATCATCATTCGTCCGAAGGATGAAGAGGAAGAGCCTGTTGAATATCTGATCCCGAAGGGCAAGCACATTGGTGCCCGTGAAGGTGACTTTATTGAACTGGGTGAATACCTGCTGGAAGGCAACCCAGTGCCGCACGACATTCTGCGCGTGCTGGGCGTTGAAGCGCTTGCCAACTATCTCGTTGACGAGATCCAGGAGGTCTACCGACTGCAGGGTGTGAAGATCAACGACAAGCACATTGAGGTGATTGTTCGCCAGATGCTGCAGAAGGTTGAAATCACCAATGGTGGCGACACGACGCTCCTCAAGGGTGAACAGGTTGACAAGCTTGAGTTTGAAGAAGTCAACGCCAAGATACTTGAAGCTGGCGGTGCGCCCGCAACAGCCGACCCGGTTCTGCTGGGGATTACCAAGGCCTCGCTGCAGACGCGTTCCTTCATCTCTGCTGCTTCGTTCCAGGAAACAACGCGTGTCCTGACCGAAGCTGCCGTCCAGGGCAAAATGGATCATCTGATCGGCCTGAAGGAAAATGTCATCGTCGGTGGCCTGATCCCGGCTGGTACAGGTTCGGCCATGAGCCGCTTGCGCCATATCGCTGGCCAGCGTGACCGCGAATTCATCGACCTGCAGGGTGATGAAGAAGAAGTCGAATTCGTTGCCATTGAAGCACCGGATCCCGGTGCTGGAGACCAGCCAGATATTGGCTAAAAGGTTTCCACAGTGAATCACTCATGAAATCTGGGGGGCTGCGGCCCCCCTTTTTCATTATAGGGCAGGCGTCGGTGATGATTCTTGCAGCATAGGCAGGCTGGCGGAGCGACTGTCGCCCTGTTGGTTGGCCGTCGGGGTTGTTTTCGTTCCCCAGTACATCCCATTAGGTAATTTTATTTCAAGATTTGGTGGTTTTGAGCTCCTGCAATCACTGCATAACAGTTATGAAAAGAAAGCGATTTTTTGGCGATCATTAGGCTTGACGACATGCAGGCTCGCGACTATGGTGCGCGCCACTCCCGGACGCAGGCCGTAGGTTCGACCTAGACGCTGTGCCCAAAGAGCCCAAAAGGGCAACAGGCTCCGTCATGTGCGGGAGTAAAGCAGCAGCCGCGAACTCTAGAGCGAGCTGCTGTTGTGTTTTGTGCAAAATGTGAGGATTTCCGGGCTTTCCGGGCTGTTCGCACGCTGACAAGAATGCGGAAAGGTTAATATGCCGACGATCAACCAGCTCATTCGCAAGCCGCGCAAAAAGCCGGTCAAGCGGAACAAGGTGCCTGCTCTGGAGGCCTGTCCGCAAAAACGTGGTGTTTGCACGCGCGTTTATACTACGACCCCTAAAAAGCCGAACTCGGCTCTTCGTAAGGTTGCCCGTGTGCGACTGACGAATGGCTTTGAGGTCACCAGCTACATTCCTGGTGAAGGCCATAACCTGCAGGAACATAGCATTGTCTTGCTGCGTGGCGGTCGTGTGAAGGATTTGCCAGGTGTGCGTTACCACATCCTGCGTGGTGTTCTCGATACGCAGGGCGTTGCTGATCGTCGCCAGCGTCGTTCCAAATACGGCGCCAAGCGCCCCAAATAGGATTTCATTATGTCCCGTCGTAGAGCTGCTGAAAAACGCGAAATTTTGCCCGACGCCAAATATGGCGACGTGGTTCTGTCCAAGTTCATCAATAACCTGATGTTGCAGGGCAAGAAGTCGGCCGCAGAGCGCATTGTATATGGCGCCCTGACCCGCCTTGAAGAGACTGGCCGCAGTGAACCCGTATCGGCGTTCCATGAGGCGTTGGATAATGTGAAGCCCCAGGTTGAAGTGCGTTCCCGCCGTGTTGGTGGTGCAACCTATCAGGTGCCGGTTGATGTTCGCCCGGACCGTGCTCAGGCGCTGGCCATCCGCTGGATGATCGAAGCTGCCCGTGGCCGCTCCGAGAACACCATGGAAGACCGCCTGTTCAAGGAACTTCTTGATGCCAGCGAAAATCGCGGCACGGCAATCAAGAAGCGTGAAGACACGCATCGCATGGCAGAGGCAAACCGCGCCTTTGCTCATTATCGCTGGTAATTGGCCCCAGGCCGCTAGACGGAAGCAGAAAAATGGCTCGCGAAACAAGCATCGATATGTATCGCAACATTGGCATCATGGCCCACATTGATGCCGGTAAGACGACGACAACAGAGCGTATCCTATACTACACGGGTGTTAGCCACAAAATCGGTGAAGTGCATGATGGCGCTGCCACCATGGACTGGATGGAGCAGGAGCAGGAACGAGGCATTACCATTACCTCGGCTGCGACCACATGCTTCTGGAAAGACCACCGCATTAACATCATCGACACCCCAGGCCACGTTGACTTCACCATTGAAGTTGAACGGTCCCTGCGCGTGCTTGACGGTGCGGTTGCTGTGTTTGACTCCGTTGCCGGTGTAGAGCCGCAGTCTGAAACAGTATGGCGCCAGGCCGACAAATACGGCGTGCCGAGGATGTGTTTCGTCAACAAGATGGACCGTACCGGTGCCAACTTTGACCGCTGCGTTGACATGATCAAGGATCGTCTGGGTTCTGTTCCGCTCGTTATTCAGCTGCCGATCGGCGCTGAATCCGAATATCAGGGCGTGATCGACCTGATCAAGAACAAGGCTATTGTCTGGCAGAACGAAGATCTGGGTGCTGCATTCGACTATGTCGACATTCCTGAAGATCTGGCCGACGCCGCCGAAATGGCTCGCATGGAAATGATCGAGACGGCTGTAGAGCAGGACGAAGCTGCTATGGAAGCCTATCTCGAAGGTGAAGAAGTCAGCGAAGAAACCCTGCACGAATGCATTCGTCGCGGTACGCTGGCTGGTGACTTTGTGCCGGTTCTGAATGGTACGGCCTTTAAGAACAAGGGTGTGCAGCCGCTGCTGGACGCTGTTATTCAGTATATGCCGTCCCCGATCGACATTCCGCCGACCGATGGCATCAACCCGGACACTGAAGAAGAAATAGTGCGTAAGGCTGACGATGACGAGCCTTTCTCCGCCCTGGCCTTTAAGGTGATGACCGACCCGTTTGTTGGCTCTCTGACCTTTGCTCGTGTCTACTCTGGTGTTCTGGAAACAGGTACACAGACCCTCAACTCCGTTAAGGGTAACAAAGAGCGTGTTGGTCGTATGCTGCAGATGCATGCCAACTCTCGTGAAGACATCAAAGAAGCCCGCGCCGGTGACATCGTTGCTATTTGCGGTCTGAAGGAAACCACGACGGGTGACACACTTTGTGCTGCCAACGAGGCTGTGATCCTTGAGCGCATGGAGTTCCCGGATCCGGTTATCGAAGTGGCTGTTGAGCCGAAGTCGAAGGGTGATCAGGAAAAGATGAGTACAGCTCTGTACCGTCTGGCCCAGGAAGACCCGTCCTTCCAGGTGACTGTCGACCACGAAAGTGGCCAGACCGTGATCAAGGGTATGGGTGAATTGCACCTCGACATCCTGGTCGACCGCATGCGTCGTGAATTCAGCGTAGACGCTAATGTTGGTGCGCCGCAGGTGGCTTATCGTGAAACGATTACCGGCCCGACGGAAATCGACTACACCCATAAGAAGCAGTCTGGTGGTTCCGGTCAGTTTGCCCGCGTGAAGATGATCATCAGCCCGCAAGAAATGGGTGCTGGTGCTGAATTCGAATCCCGCATCGTTGGCGGTAATATTCCCAAGGAATACATCCCGGGTGTTGAAAAGGGCATTGGCCAGGTTGCTGAAACCGGTGTTCTGGCTGGCTTCCCGCTGATCGATTACAAGGTTGAATTGATTGACGGTGCCTATCATGACGTTGACTCCAGCGTTATGGCGTTCGAGATCGCTGGTCGCGCTGCCTTCCGTGAAGGTTGTCAGAAAGCTGGCCTGCAGCTGCTCGAGCCGATCATGGCAGTCGAAATCTCAACCCCTGAAGAATATATGGGCGATATCATTGGCGACTTGAACAGCCGCCGTGGTCAAATTGAAGGCACGGAAAGCCGTGGCCCTGCAACGGTCGTCAAGGGCGCTGTGCCGCTCGCTAATATGTTCGGTTATGTGAATAACCTGCGGTCCATGAGTCAGGGTCGCGCACAGTTCACCATGCAATTCTCGCACTATGCACCTGTGCCGCAGGCTGTAAGTGACGAGGTAATTTCCAAGCTCGCGTAAGGCGTTCGAAGAAGAGGAACTAGGTATGTCGAAGGAAAAGTTTGAACGTACGAAGCCGCATTGCAATGTTGGCACGATTGGTCACGTTGACCACGGCAAGACGACATTGACGGCGGCTATTACGAAGGTACTGGCTGAGTCTGGTGGTGCAGAGTTTACAGACTATGCGAACATTGACAAGGCGCCTGAAGAGCGTGAACGCGGTATTACGATTTCGACGGCTCACGTTGAATACGAAACCGACGGTCGCCACTATGCGCACGTTGATTGCCCGGGCCATGCTGACTATGTGAAGAACATGATCACGGGTGCCGCGCAGATGGACGGCGCTATTCTTGTTGTTAACGCAGCTGACGGCCCGATGCCGCAGACCCGTGAGCACATCCTGCTTGCGCGTCAGGTTGGTGTGCCTGCTCTTGTTGTCTTCCTGAACAAGGTTGACCAGGTTGACGATGAAGAGCTCCTTGAACTGGTTGAGATGGAAGTGCGTGAACTTCTTTCTGACTATGAGTTCCCTGGCGATGACATTCCCATTATTGCTGGTTCTGCCCTGGCAGCTCTTGAAGGTCGCGATGACAACATCGGCGCCGAGAAGATCATGGAGCTGATGGCTGCAGTTGATGAATATATTCCGCAGCCTGATCGTCCTGTTGACCAGCCGTTCCTGATGCCGATTGAAGACGTGTTCTCGATCTCTGGTCGCGGTACGGTTGTTACGGGTCGTGTTGAGCGCGGTGTCATCAATGTTGGTGATGAAATTGAGATTGTTGGCATCAAGGACACGGAGAAGACGACGTGTACGGGTGTTGAGATGTTCCGCAAGCTTCTGGACTCTGGTGAAGCTGGTGACAACATTGGTGCGCTGCTTCGTGGTATTGACCGTGAAGCTGTTGAGCGTGGCCAGGTTTTGGCCGCTCCGGGCTCGATTACGCCGCACACGAAGTTCAAGGCTGAGGCTTATATCCTGACGAAGGATGAAGGTGGCCGTCATACGCCGTTCTTCACGAACTATCGTCCTCAGTTCTACTTCCGTACGACGGATGTGACCGGTGTTGTAACCCTGCCTGAGGGCACGGAAATGGTAATGCCTGGTGACAACATCGCGATGGATGTTGAGCTGATCGTGCCGATTGCCATGGATGAAGGCCTGCGCTTCGCGATCCGCGAAGGTGGCCGCACCGTCGGCGCCGGCGTCGTATCAAGCATCGTCGAGTAAGACGTTTCCGACCGGGCAGGGGTGCCTGCCCGGGACGGGCTCTTTCAAGTTGACACTGCGGTCCTTTCACCATAGAAGGGGCCGCTTGAAATTTCTCTAGGCACCAAGGGTGCAAACGAAGGTGTTTAACCCCTTGATTTGCTTTGAAAACACGGAGTCCGGTTGCGACAGGTTCTAGGAGTGTAGCTCAATTGGTAGAGCACCGGTCTCCAAAACCGGGGGCTGTGGGTTCGAGTCCCTCCACTCCTGCCAGTCTTTGCCCTTGGCAAAGTAGCGCAAAATCGGAAGCCATCGGTTGGCAGAGCAGAGACGCACAGAGATTTCATTTAAGAATTTGTGGAACGGCAGGTAATGGCGAAAACAGGTCCAGTTAAGTTCTTGAGCGAGGTTCGACAGGAAGTATCCAAGGTCGTCCCGCCGACGTGGAACGAAACATTCGTAACGACGATTATGGTGTTCATCTTCGCAACGTTGATGGCCATCTTCTTCTATGCGGTGGACGGTGTTATTTCCTGGCTGCTGCAAACGTTCCTTGAGTTGCTGCGATAATGGCAATGCGTTGGTACATCGTTCAGACCTACTCGAATTTCGAGAAGAAGGTCGCCGAATCCGTTCGGGAACAGGCAGAAGTAAACGGGTTGCAAGACCTGTTTGAAGAAGTGCTTGTGCCGATGGAAGAGGTGGTGGAAGTGCGCCGTGGCCAGAAGGTCAGCACGGAACGTAAGTTCTTCCCGGGTTACATCCTGGTGAAGATGGAACTGACAGACGATACCTATCACCTTATTACCGGCATTCCGAAAGTCTCTGGCTTTTTAGGGTCGGGCAGCAAGCCCATGCCGATCACAGAAGCAGAGGCGAACCGCATTCTGAACCAGGTTCAGGAAGGCGTCGAGCGCCCCAAACCCTCTATCATCTTCGAAGTCGGCGAAGAAGTGCGCGTTACGGATGGCCCGTTCACGTCCTTCAACGGCATGGTCGAAGAAGTGGACGAAGAGCGTGCCCGCCTCAAGGTGTCGGTTTCGATCTTTGGCCGCGCAACACCTGTGGAGTTGGACTACACGCAGGTGGAAAAAGGTTAAGAGAATTTGTGTGGGAGGCCCGCCATGGCCGGACCACGCATCCCTGCAGCGCCCGGTGGCGCTGCACGTTTATGAGAAGGCCAGCAATACCCTACGGTGCTGCATGGTTGTGAAAGGGAAAGTAAATGGCAAAGAAAATTGATGGTTACATCAACCTTCAGGTGCCCGCTGGCAATGCCAGTCCGTCACCGCCCATTGGCCCGGCGCTTGGTCAGCGCGGGGTGAATATCATGGAATTCTGCAAGGCGTTTAACGCGGCTACGCAGGAATTCGACAAGGATACACCGATCCCGACCAAGATTACGGTTTATGCTGATCGCAGCTTTACCTTTGTTACCAAGACGCCGCCTGCCTCCTTCTTCCTGAAGAAGGCTGCCAAGCTGAACAAGGCTGCAAACAATCCGGGTCGTGAAGTCGCCGGTTCTGTCACCGTCGATGATCTGCGCGAAATTGCAGAAGCAAAGATGAAAGACCTGAACGCAGCCGATATGGATGCAGCTATTTCCATGCTGGCCGGCACAGCCCGGTCCATGGGTCTTGAGGTGAAGGGGTAGTATCATGGCTAAATTGACAAAACGCGCCAAAGCTGCTGCTGAATCTGTTGATCGCAACAAGCAGTACAACCTTGAAGAAGCCGTTGCGCTGCTCAAGGCTCATGCCAGTGCCAAATTCGACGAAACCGTCGAAATTGCCATGAACCTGGGTGTTGACCCGCGCCATGCTGACCAGATGGTCCGTGGTGTTGTCAGCCTGCCGAACGGTACAGGTAAGTCAGTACGTGTTGCTGTCTTTGCTCGCGACGAAAAGGCGGAAGAAGCCAAGGCCGCTGGTGCCGAGATCGTTGGTGCAGAAGAACTGGCTGAAGACATCCAGAAGGGTGAAATGAACTTCGACCGTGTGATTGCAACGCCGGACATGATGGCTGTTGTTGGTCGCCTGGGTAAGGTACTTGGCCCGCGTGGCCTGATGCCGAACCCGAAACTCGGTACGGTTACGGCCGACGTTGCCCAGGCTGTTAAAGACGCCAAGGGTGGTCAGGTTGAATTCCGTGTTGAGAAAGAAGGCATCATTCACGCCGGTGTTGGCAAGGCGAGCTTCTCTGAAGGGGCGCTTGTGCAGAACATCCGGGCGTTGACAGATGCTGTCAACAAGGCCAAGCCAACTGGCGCCAAGGGTACCTTCATGAAGCAGGTGACCATCAGCTCCACCATGGGGCCTGGCGTCAAGGTTGACGTATCGACCGCTGCCAGCGCATAAGCGCGCAGCAAAGAAGACATCACCCCCACCTTGCGGTGGGGATGATTTAGGGCAGCAGATCCTGAACAGGAAATCACTGCCCGCCTGTCCGAGACCGTAGGTGCCTGTGTGAAAGCGCAGGTTTAATGGGGATGCCCGGCCTGCATAGACGGGGGAACGAGACTGAACTTTTGCCGGTCATCATGTTGATGCCGGACGGGCCTGAAGCCTCGACAGAGGAATTTCGGGCTACCCTTGTGGGAAGGTTCAGGTCCACGACCTTTGGACAGGGTAGTTGGGTTCAGAAGCCTTCGGGAATCTGAGCCTTTGGTGGGTTCGCAGCAGAGTGGTTCTGCTGCATTACACTGGAGAAAATAAGTGGACCGAGCCCAAAAGAAGGAACTGGTTGCTGAACTGAAGACGACGTTCGATGAAACCACTGCCGTAGTAGTCACGCACTATTCCGGACTTACGGTGGCGGAAATGACGGATCTTCGGAATCGCATGCGCGAAGGCGGTGCCCAGTTCCGTGTCACTAAGAACCGGCTGACGAAGCTGGCTCTGGACGGCACCAAGTGCGATCCGCTCGCCTCTCTGTTTACCGGCCCTACGGCTATTGCTTATTCGGATGATCCCGTTGCAGCAGCGCGTATCGCGGTAGATTACGCCAAAGACAACGAAAAGCTCGTTGTCCTCGGTGGCATGATGGGCGAAACAGAACTCGACGTAGCAGGTGTGACGGCTTTGGCCAAAATGCCTTCGCTCGACGAGCTTCGCGGCAAGATCGTTGGTGTTCTACAGGCCCCGGCAACCAAGGTTGCTGGCGTTCTGCAGGCGCCTGCAGGCCAATTGGCCCGCGTATTTGGTGCGTACGGATCCTCCGACGCAGCTTAAGAAATGTCTTCGGACAACAAGGGTATAAACTAGGAGAAATACCATGGCCGATTTGGAAAAATTGGTAGAAGAACTCTCATCTCTCACGGTTATCGAAGCCGCTGAACTGTCTTCCATGCTGGAAGAAAAGTGGGGCGTTTCTGCCGCTGCACCGGTTGCTGTTGCTGCCGTTGCTGGTGGTGGTGATGCCGGTGGCGAAGCTGCTGCCGAGAAAGATGAATTTGATGTTGTTCTGGCCGCTGCCGGCGAGAAGAAGATCAACGTCATTAAAGAAGTCCGTGCCATCACTGGTCTGGGCCTCAAGGACGCCAAGGAGATGGTTGAATCAGCTCCCAAGCCTGTCAAGGAAGGCGTCTCCAAGGACGAAGCCAACGAACTTAAAGAGAAGCTCGAAGCCGCTGGTGCGACTGTCGAACTCAAATAGTTCCAAGGCGACTATTTGCAATGCCGGGGTCCTGGTGTCATGGCTCCGGCATAGCGCGTTTTCCCGGCAGGGCTGTTTAGCGGCCTGAGCGGGAAGAAAAATACCGCGGATGTCGGTGGCAATTGCCAGAACATCCAATCAAGTTTAGGCTGATGCAATTTTGCGTTAGCAGGGCGAGCGAAAGAGGAACAGGCATGGGCAATTCTTTCACGGGGCGCAAGCGGGTCCGCAAGTATTTTGGTCATATCAGGGAAGTCATTGATATGCCCAACCTGATCGAGGTTCAGAAGAATTCCTATGACCAGTTTTTGCAGCGGTTTGTCTCAGCAGACGAACGCGGCGATGATGGTCTGCAGGGGGTTTTCAAGTCTGTCTTCCCGATTGGTGACTTCGCAGAAACAGCCTCTTTGGAATTCGTAAGCTACGAGTTCGAAAAGCCCAAATATGACGTTGAGGAATGCCAGCAGCGTGACATGACCTATGCTGCACCGCTTAAGGCAACGCTCCGTCTGATCGTTTTTGATGTCGATGAAGATACGGGCGCCAAGTCTGTTCTCGATATCAAGGAGCAAGAAGTGTACATGGGCGACATGCCGCTCATGACGCCGCACGGCACTTTTGTGATCAATGGTACAGAGCGCGTCATCGTGTCTCAGATGCACCGTTCGCCCGGTGTGTTCTTCGATCACGACAAGGGCAAGACCCATTCTTCCGGCAAGTTCCTTTTTGCTGCGCGTATCATTCCGTATCGCGGCTCTTGGCTCGATTTTGAATTTGATGCCAAGGACGTTGTGCACGCCCGTATTGACCGCCGTCGTAAGATTCCGGTGACGACACTGCTTTACGCGCTGGGCATGTCTGCCGGTGAAATTCTCGACTATTTCTACGACACGGTTGTCTACAAACGCTCCAAGAATGTCTGGAAGAAGCCGTTTGATGCTGCTGCTATGCGTGGCATCAAGCAGGCCTTCCCCATTGCCGATGCCAAAACCGGCGAAGTGCTTCTTGAGGCTGAAGAAAAGCTGACACCGCGTCTGGCACGCCAGATGGAAAAAGACGGCGTTAAAGAACTGCTGGTGCCATCTGATGACCTGTTGGGTCGCTATGCGGCTATCGATCTCGTTAATCCAAAGACGGGTGAAATCTATATCGAAGCCGGTGAAGAAGTTACCGAAGAGCACATTGAGAAGTTCTCAGAAGCCAAGGTCAAGGAAGTACCGACGCTCGACATCGATCACATCAATGTCAGCGCCCATATCCGCAACACCATGATGGTGGACAAAGCGGAAAACTGGGAACAGGCCATGATCGAGATTTATCGCGTTATGCGCCCGGGTGAGCCACCCACCAAGGAAACAGCAGAAGCCCTGTTCGATGGTCTGTTCTTCGACACGGAACGCTATGACCTGTCATCGGTTGGCCGCGTGAAGATGAATATGCGTCTGAACCTCGATGCTGAAGACACGCTGCGGATCCTCCGCAAGGAAGATATCCTGGCCGTGATTAACACGCTGGTTGGTCTGAAAGACGGCAAGGGTGAAATCGACGACATTGACCATCTGGGCAACCGTCGTGTTCGTTCTGTTGGCGAACTGATGGAAAATCAGTACCGCATCGGCCTGCTGCGCATGGAGCGCGCGATCAAGGAACGCATGAGCTCTGTTGAAATCGACACGGTCATGCCGCATGACCTGATCAATGCCAAACCTGCAGCTGCTGCGGTGCGTGAATTCTTCGGTTCCAGCCAGTTGTCGCAATTTATGGATCAGACCAACCCGCTGTCAGAAGTGACGCATAAGCGTCGCCTCTCTGCGCTTGGCCCAGGTGGTCTGACGCGCGAACGCGCCGGCTTTGAAGTCCGAGACGTGCACCCAACCCATTATGGCCGGATCTGCCCGATTGAAACGCCGGAAGGCCCGAATATTGGTCTGATCAACTCCCTGGCTACCTTCGCGCGTATCAATAAATATGGCTTTATCGAGTCGCCGTATCGCAAGATCGTGAAAGGCAAGGTCACCGAAGAAGTGGCTTACTTGTCCGCTATGGAAGAAGCCAATTACACCATTGCCCAGGCTAACCTTGAGCTGGATGGAAAAGGCAACTTCGTTGACGAGATGATCACCTGCCGCCGTGCTGGTGACCAGCT
>JAURPT010000039.1 GCA_030836535.1 Alphaproteobacteria bacterium | reverse complement strand
GAATCTGGCACCGGTAAAGAGTTGGTAGCTCGGGCCCTTCATGATTTTGGCAAACGTCGCAAAGGCCCATTTGTGGCTATCAATATGGCAGCCATTCCAAAAGAGTTGATCGAAAGCGAGCTTTTTGGTCACGAGAAAGGTGCCTTTACCGGAGCCAATACACGTCATAGCGGGCGATTTGAGCAAGCCCAGGGCGGCACGTTATTTCTCGATGAAATTGGCGACATGCCGCTGGAAGCGCAAACACGGCTGCTTCGAGTACTGCAGGAAGGCGAATATACAACAGTCGGTGGTCGCACCCCGATTCCCACGGACGTACGCATTGTCGCAGCAACCAACAGAGACCTGCGCCAGGCAATTGATCAGGGTATCTTCCGCGAAGATTTGTATTACCGTCTGAATGTGGTGCCGATGCGCCTGCCGCCACTGCGGGAACGCTTGGAGGATATCACTGATCTGGTGCGCCACTTCCTGGCTCTGGCCGCCGATGAGGGCCTGCCGCACAAGGTTTTTGATGGCGGTGCTCTGGAACGACTGAAAAAGCATCAGTGGCCCGGTAATGTGCGCGAGCTTGAAAACTTTGTTCGTCGCGTCATTGCCCTTTATTCCGAAGAAGTCATAACCCTGGCGGTGGTTGAAGCCGAACTGGCTGATATTGATACGGTTAAAACTGCGGCGACTGCCGTCGATATCGACAATCTGGAAGAAGCTGTCGACGCCTATATGGAAAACTATTTCGCGTCCTATGGCGGGGAATTGCCCCCTGTAAACCTGTATTCGCGTGTCCTGCGGGAACTCGAAAAACCGCTGATCATGCACGCATTGGCCGCAACGCGCGGCAATCAGATTAAGGCATCTGAACTACTGGGCCTTAATCGCAACACATTACGCAAGAAAATCAAAGAGTTAGACATACAGGTAACGCGCGGCGTTAAGTGATGCATTATTGCAACAATGTGATAATCTTGAGCTGACGTAAAACAACTATACTTCCAGATGACAATAGTCGGGACGACTGATGGCCCGAATGATCTGGCACAAGGGTGCGCTCTGTATGTCCTCTCCTTCAGCAGCTAACAACCGCCTGCAGAAAGATCGATTTCTGCCTCTGCTGGAGGCAATCGCCAACAAGCGTGTCTTGCCGGCAATTTTCGGTAGCTTGGCGGTTATTTGCGCGGTGCTGACCTATGCACAGCTGACGGCAGAGAATGCGTCGGCTCAGTCTGTCATCATTTTTGGTAGTCTGGCCGTGCTTTCTTTATTGTGTGCCGTTATCGCAAGACCGGTGACATCCTTGATCCGGGCGCACAAAATAGGCCTTGCGGGATCCCGATTGCGTAATCGGCTTGTACAGATGTTCGCGTTGATTGCCATTGTGCCGACATTCTTCGTTGCCCTCAGTACAGCACTGTTCCTTGAAGTAGGTCTGGAAAACTGGTTCAGCGCAGAAATCAGGAATACCGTCGACAATTCCGTTTCCATGGCGGAAGACTATTATGAGGAACACCGGAAAAGTCTGCAACGAGACATGGCCGAAGCCGCCGGCGCCCTGAACCGCAAGGCACCCTATCTGCAGCTTAATCGCGATGCCATGATGAATGAGGTCATGGACCTTGCCTTTCTTCATTCAATGAATGAAGTGGTAATCATGTCGGGGACTGGTGAGGTATTTGCCCGCTATAATTTTGCCGGGGCAGGGGATGCCAATATTTCCAGGCTAGAAACACTGCCAACACGCGCGTTTGAAGAAGCAAAGCCAGGCATAGTTGTTCCTATCCACAGTGACCAGGATGATGTTGTCCAGGTGTTCATGAAGCTCAGTAGCTTCCTCGACCGCTACATGTTTGCCAGCCGCACCATTGCGCCTGCAGTAGTAGAGAAGCTGGAAAGCACCAGAAAACATGCCGGCCAATTCGCCTTGCTGGAAGAGGAACGCGCCACAATTCAATTCCAGTTCACGCTCATTTTCCTTGGCATTGCGCTTGTGCTGCTGATGGCTGCCATTTGGTCCGGGCTGCGTCTGGCCAACCAGATTGTCGCACCAATTGGCCGGCTGGTAGATGCGGCAGACCAGATTACAGAAGGTAATTTGGGCGTCCGCGTGGAAGAGCCAACACAGGATGATGAAGTCAGTGTTCTTTCGCGCGCTTTCAACACCATGACCGGCCAGTTGGAAAGCCAACGGAAAGATTTGACGGATACAAACAGAGAGCTCGACCAGCGCAACCGGTTCACTGAAGCGGTGCTGGGCGGTGTCTCTGTTGGCGTTATTGGCCTGAACCGCGACCTTGCAATTGACCTGCCGAACAAACGGGCGCTTTCGATCTTAGACATCACGGAAGACGACGACTATATCGGCAAGAAACTGGTCGACCTGGTCCCGGAACTTGAGGACATCGTGGAAAAGGCGATTGATGCGCCAGAGCAGTTCATCCAGGAACAGATCAACATCACCCGACAGGGCATTATCAAGAGCCTACAGGTACGTGTAACAACCGAACATGCCGGTGACAGAATTGTCGGTTACGTCGTGACCATAGACGATATCACCAAGCTGGTATCGGCAGAGCGTACGGCCGCATGGGCAGATGTTGCCCGCCGCATTGCCCATGAAATCAAGAATCCGCTGACACCGATTCAGCTATCTGCTGAACGACTGAACCGGAAATATCTCGGGGAAGTATCAAGTGACCCGGATGTCTTCTCGCGGTGTACCGAAACCATTATCCGCCAGGTGGGTGATATTCGCCGCATGGTCGACGAATTCTCTGGGTTCGCCCGTATGCCTGCGCCAACCTTTGCGCGTGAAAACATCACCGAACTGGCGCACCAAACACTCCTTTTCCTGGAGGTTTCCTCACCGAATGTGACATTCGACCTGGAGTGCCCGGAAGCGCCGGTCTTCTTGCCATGCGACGGCCGTCTGCTGGCCCAGGCCCTTACCAATATCGTCAAGAATGCGGTGGAATCCATCGAAGGTAAGAAAGAAAAAGAAGAGGCGCCCAGCCAAGCTGGCCGTGTTGTCGTCAGAATCATCGAAAATGATATGACAGTGGTGATCTCTGTATCAGACAATGGCGCTGGCATTCCCAACGAGCTGAGCGACCGCCTGACCGAACCCTATGTAACAACACGTTCCAAAGGTACCGGGCTGGGCCTCGCCATCGTTCACAAGATCATGGCAGACCATGGGGGTGAGCTGACCCTTGAGAACGTCAATGACGGCGGGGCCTGTGTATCCCTTACCTTCAACATGCCGAGACTGCAGACGCTCTATGAGTCAGCGCTTCAAAAGCAGTCCTCTCCGAAGAATGCAGCAGAATAAGAAAGTAATTGGGTAACGTATGACGCAAGACATCCTCATTGTTGATGACGAAGAAGACATCCGTGAACTGATTGCGGGTCTTTTGGAGGACGAAGGCTATCAAACCCGTGTCGCCGGTGACAGCGACTCGGCACTAGAACTCATCGGTGCACGCAACCCAAACCTTGTCATTCTCGATATCTGGTTACAGGGAAGCAGGCTCGACGGCCTGGAATTGTTGGATCAAATCAAACAAGACAATCCGTCTTTGCCCGTCGTTATGATCAGTGGGCACGGGAATATTGAAACCGCCGTATCTGCCGTTAAGCGTGGCGCGGACAACTTCATAGAAAAACCCTTTAAATCTGACCACTTACTACACCTTGTTGAAGTCGCCACAGAAAACGCGCGCTTGCGCCGGGAAAACGAAGAGCTCAAGGCACTCACCGTTCAGAACAACGAAATTATCGGTGAATCCTCTGCCATCTGTAATGTCAGGCAGATTGCCAACAAGATTGCGCAGACCAATAGTCGCGTCCTCATCACCGGGCCTATCGGTTCGGGCAAGGAAGTCGTCGCGCGCTACATTCATGAACGGTCTAATCGCCGGAGAGGGCCATTTGTTGTCGTCAATGCCGCCAATATTGCACCCGAACGTATGGAAATAGAGCTGTTCGGCACCGAAAAGCGTCAACAGGGCGGGGCAGAAAGCCGCAAGATTGGCCTGTTTGAAAAGGCACATGGCGGCACACTTCTGATCGACGAAATCAGCGATATGCCGCTTGAAACCCAGGGGAAAATTCTCCGGGTTCTTGTTGACCAAACCTTTGAGCGGGTTGAAGGCACCTCCAAAGTAGAGGTGGATGTACGGGTCATGTCCTCTTCAAGCAGGGACCTGACCGTTGCCATACAGAACAACACCTTCCGGGAAGACCTTTATCACAGGCTCAATGTAGTACCCATTGAAATGCCGCCTCTGAAACAGCGCCGTGAAGATATCAAGAGCTTGACCGAGTATTTCATGGAGCGACTGGCAGAGAGCAATGGCGTTCCCAGGCGCGAGATCGGTGAGGAAATTATTGCTGCCCTGCAAAGCTATGACTGGCCTGGCAATGTCCGTCAGCTCAGGAACGTGGTTGAAAGACTATTGATCCTGGCGGCTGATGAAGCACTGAACGAAGTTAAAACCGACATGCTGCCAGACGAAATCAACAGTGCCTCAACCCAGGCATTAGGCAGTTCGGGTGACAGCAGCATCATAGCGTTGCCGCTCAGGCAGGCAAGAGAAGCCTTTGAAATGGAGTATCTCAAGGCGCAGATAAACCGTTTTGGCGGTAATATTTCCCGCACAGCATCCTTCATCGGCATGGAACGTTCGGCTTTGCACCGCAAAATCAAGTCCCTTGGTTTGTCGACACAAGACCGCCAGAAAGAAGGCGAGCCGGAGACTGAGGTATGAAGATCATCATCTGTGGTGCCGGCCAGGTGGGCACCTCTATCGCCAGCCAATTGGCCGTTGAGCATAACGACGTCACGGTAATTGACTGGTCTGCTGAGCTGATAAACCGCATCGGCAAATCTTTGGATGTACAGGGCATTGTGGGCTACGCCTCGCACCCTGACGTTCTGGACATGGCAGATGCCCGCAACGCCGATATGTTGATTGCGGCAACGCTGTCCGATGAAGTGAATATGATCGCCTGCCAGATTGCGCATTCCTTGTTCGGCGTACAAACAAAGATCGCCCTCATTCGCACTCAGCAATATATCGAACCGCAATGGCGCGACTTGTTCAGCCAGGACAATCTGCCCATTGATGTGATCATTTCACCGGAACATGAAGTTGCAAAAGCAATCCTCAGACGATTGCAGGTTCCGGGAGCCTTTGACGCTATATCTTTTGCAGACGGCCGCGTGCAGTTTCTTGGCATTCATATTGAAGAAGACTGTCCGTTGATTGACACACCGCTGTCACAACTGACAGAGCTTTTCCCGGGTCTGGCCATCCGTATTCTGGGCATACGGCGCGGCGAGCACACCATTGTGCCCTCTGCGGGCGACCAGATGCTCGTGGGGGATGACGTCTATATCGTTACAGATACAGAACATCGTGAAAGAACTCTTTCCGCATTTGGCCATGAAGAATCGGCCGCACGACGTTTGATTATGATCGGTGGCGGCAATGTCGGGCTATTTGTTGCCAAAGAGCTTGAAGAGCAAAGCTCCAACGTCAACTTGAAGATCATTGAAGCTTCCCAGGAACGCGCAGAACAAATCGCTGGAAACCTGGAAAAGACAGTTATCTTGAGCGGGGACGCACTGGACTCGGAAATGCTGCGTGAAGCAAATGTTTCAATGGCCGATGCCGTCATCGCCGTGACGAATGATGACCAGGTCAATATTTTGGCATCATTGCTGGCCAAAGGCGAAGGATGCGAGCGCGCGATCACCCTTGTCAGCGACACGGTCTATCGCCCTTTGATGTCATCCCTGGGCATTGACGTTTTCATTGACCCCCGCGCTACAACTGTCTCGACAATCTTGCACCATGTCCGCCGCGGGCGAATCCGCAATCTGCACTCGCTGCCAGCAATGGGGGCAGAAGTTCTGGAAGTTGAGGCCATGGAGACCTCCCAGATTGTCGGCAAGTCGATACTTGACCTGGAACTACCCCAGGGCGTGTTGTTTGGAGCGCTGGTTCGTGACGACGACGTTATCATTCCAAGAGGGGAAACGGTCATCCAGAAGGATGACAGGGTCATACTGTTTTCATTGGTCGACCAGATCAAAAAGGTTGAACAGCTCTTCTCTGTTCAACTGGGCTATTTCTAGCCCAAGCGGTGTAGACTGATGCTGCGATATCGCATCTGCCTGGTTCACTTGGCCTGGATTCTGCTGATGCTGGCAACCGCCATGCTGTTGCCGGCTCTGGGAGCTGTTCTCCAAGGCGACATGCCGCAGTTTTGGGCCTTCATTATCCCCATGGGCATCACCGCCTTTATTGCCAGCGCAATCCTGTTCACACTCAGGGGAATGGAACGGGATCCGGGTCGGGCAGAAATGATCGTCACGCCTGTGCTGGCCTGGGTCATTACGCCTTTGTTCGCCGCTATACCATTTATTGCCAGTGACCCTGCGCTGGGGTTTACCAATGCCTATTTTGAGGCCGTATCCGGGCTCACGACGACAGGCGCCAGCATTTTCATTGATCTGTCTTCGGTGCCTGAATCCATTATTTTTTGGCGCGCCTTGCTGCAATGGCTAGGCGGTTTTGCCACCTTGGTCATGGTAATAAGCCTTTTTGCCGTCATGGATATTGCCGGCATGCAATTGTCATCAAACTTGATTAAGCATGGTGAAGGAGAATCCATGCAAGAGCGCATCACGGGTATGGTGCGCAACGTCTGGGGGGCTTACGCCTTACTGACGCTGATCTGTATGATCCTGCTCTGGCTTTCAGGCATGCCACTATTTGACGGAATTTGTATCAGTATGTCGACCTTGTCTACCGGGGGCTTCATGCCGCGAAATGGCACTATTGCCGATTATGGACTCTACGGTGTTGACGTCATCCTGCTGGTGTTCATGTTGTTGGGGTGCATTAACTTTTCTTTGCATTGGGCCTTCCTAAAGGGTCGGCTGCGCGCCTACCGCAAGGAGCCAGAGCTCAAACTCTTGCTGACTTATATTGGCCTTGCAGCCCTGTTCCTGATTGTTTTGCTGGCGACGGGACTGGGCAGGGGACCAGGCCTCCCATTCTTTGAAAGTTTCCGGACGGGCTTGTTTACGGCTGTTTCCATGATCAGCACGACGGGTTTCCTCGCAAGCGAGCCTGGGTTCTTTCCACTTTCGCCTGCCTTATTGATCATGCCCCTTGTGCTCATTGGGGGGACAACAGCATCTACAGCCGGCGGCATCAAGATGATGCGTATGCAAATTTTGTTTATGCATTCAAAGCGGGAATTCTCGCGGCTTTCACACCCACACGGCGTTACAAGCACCTTCTTTAGAGACCGGCCTGTAGCAGATGACGTCATGACAAGCATCTGGTCATTCTTCATCCTGCTGATCCTGATTATCTGCGGCTTGACGCTCTTGCTCAGCGCAACTGGACTTCCGCTACACAGTTCTATTTCTGCTGTTGTGGCAACGATATCGAATACCGGTCCATCGCTGTTTCTGATGGAACCCGGCACCGCAGGTTACGCAGCCCTGACCAGTGCGGGCAAATACATATTGATGATTTCTATGCTGATTGGTCGCCTGGAAATATTGCCACTCTTTGTTTTGCTGATACCTGGATTCTGGCGTGCTTAGGCTTGTTTGCGCGTTCTAACTATCGCTTGAAACCAAGAATCTTCTTGAGCCAAAAGCAATTTGGGGTCAGCCTATGTCTTTGGGGACAGCGCGGCATGCCTATGCTGAGGGGCTTCGTACAGGCGAGGGACCGCGCAACCATTTACGAATGGTGATAACAACAAGGGAAAACCCAATGTCTTCTGACAAAAATCAGAACGTCCAGGACGTGTTTCTAAACCATATTCGCAAGGAAAAAGCCGCCGTCACCATCTTCCTGATGAACGGGGTCAAACTGCAGGGCGTTGTCACCTGGTTTGACAATTTCTGTGTACTTTTGCGGCGTGACCGGCACTCACAGCTCGTTTACAAGCATGCGATCTCAACAATCATGCCAACCGAGCCCGTACAGCTTTTTGAACCAGATGCCGACAAACAGGACTGATCCAGACGAGCAACCGACCAATAGTCGGCTGCGCAAATCTAACGAGACCAATACAGACAACAATCTGTTCGAGCAGGTTGAAAGCGTCCAACTGGGCGCACGATCCTTATTGCTAAACCCTTTTCTGAAAAGTGAAGTGACCCGCCGCTCGCCGGAATCGGCGCTGGAGGAACTAACGTCACTGGCAGGGGCCATTGACCTAGAAGTAGCAGACTCCATCAATTGTCCAATCCAGTCTGTTCGCCCCGCCACCTATATCGGCAAAGGACGGCTTGAACAGCTTTCAGCAGACTGCGCCGCCAATGACATAGATGTGGTGGTAATGAATTGTGCCTTGGGACCAGTTCAGCAACAAAACCTTGAACGCGCCCTAAAATGCAAGGTCATCGACAGGACGGCGCTGATATTGGAAATCTTTGGCGCCCGCGCCCAGACGCGTGAAGGCGTCATGCAGGTGGAACTGGCGCACCTGTCCTACCAACGGGGTCGACTGGTACGGTCCTGGACCCATTTGGAACGGCAGCGAGGCGGCGCAGGTTTTATGGGTGGCCCCGGTGAACGCCAGATTGAAGCCGACAGACGCGCCCTGGCAGACCGCATCGGCAAACTCCGCCGGCAGCTGGAAAAGGTCACCAAAACCCGTGACCTACACCGCAAGGGGCGCGAAAAGGTGCCATATCCCATTGTTTCGCTGGTTGGCTATACCAACGCAGGCAAGTCCACCTTGTTTAATCGTCTGACTGATTCATCCGTCTACGCAAAAGATCAGTTATTCGCGACCTTGGACCCCACAATGCGGCAGGTCATCCTGCCTTCAGGGCAGCCGATCATCCTGTCCGATACGGTCGGATTCATTTCAGACCTGCCAACCCACCTTGTGGCAGCATTCCGTGCGACACTGGAAGAGGTCGTTCAGGCGGACATCATTGTCCATGTGCGAGACATTTCGCATCCGGAAACGACGGAACAGCTGGAAGACGTAACAGATGTTTTGGCCAGCCTCGGGGTCGATGAAACCGGTGAGCAGCATGCTCTGGAAGTCCACAACAAAATTGATCTGCTCCCGAACGGCGCCAATCCTCAAACCAACAATATTGCTGGCGGCCCCGTCGCCCTGTCGGCACTGACAGGGCAGGGGACGGACACGCTACTGGAGCGCCTGGATGCCATCATCAATCGAGATGCATTCGTTGTGCGGGTTTCACTGAACCATGCACAAGGCGAAGCTATGTCCTGGCTCTATAGAAACGGTGACGTGCTGGAGCGTCGAGACTCCGAAAGCGGCTGTGAACTCGATATTCGGTTGAATTCCGCGAGCTATGGAAGGCTACAAAAGATGAATAATATCAATGCGGTTACCGTAGGGTCCTGATACGCCGTAACGCAGAAAGGAAGCACCAATGACCGCACCACCCTGGGAGAAAAACTGGTCATTCCTGAAGTTGGAGCGAGATGGCCGGGTTCTAACGGTGCGCTTTCGGCGGGAGGACAATCCCGTCAATCCCATGTCAGCGGCGCTGATGCAGGAACTGATCGATGTCGCCCGCGCGTTGGAAGACGACCACGAACTCAATGCAGTCATCCTGACGGGTACAGATGAGGTCTTCTCAGCTGGTTATGACCTGAATGATGGTAAAGCCCGCGCTGAGTTGGGCTTGGCGGAACGACGCGTTAAGACCCGCCTGGGCCCCAAACTTTGCGCCGCCTGGGAAAACATTGAATGCCTGACCATCGCGGCCATTGAAGGATGGTGCATCGGCGGTGGCTTTGCGCTTGCGGTTGCTGCAGACCTGCGCGTCGCGGGGCAGGACGCACGCTTTTATGTGCCGGAGATCGAACGGGGCATGAATATGAGTTGGGGCAGCGTGCCTCGGTCCGTTGCCCTGATAGGCCCGGCAACAACAAAAAGAATGTTTATCCTGGCCGAAAAGGTAGACGCTGATACTGCCCTGAATTGGGGGCTCGTGGATCATGTCGTGGCCGATGGTAATGCCCTTGCACAAGCTGAACTATTAGCCAAACAGGCTGCGCAGATGCCGCCTGTCGGTGTCCGCATGTGCAAAGAAGGCATTAATGCTGCTGCTTTCGCCCTTTCACAGGCCGTCAGTGGTATGGACCGAGACCAATACTTGCTGGCCCAAACAGGAGAAGACTTCAAGGAAGGCGTTACATCCTTCCTTGAAATACGTCCGCCAAACTTCACAGGCGACTAAACCTAGGTATCCAGTTCTTCAAACACTTCCCTGGCCACGCGCAAGCCGTTTACGGCCGTCGGCCAACCGGCATAATGAGCAATGTGGATCATCATTTCCTCAACCGCTTTTCGGTCTATGCCTGCATGTAGTGCGCCTCGTAGATGCGTCTTGAGCTGCAATTCCTTGCCCAACGCCGTCAGCACCGCACAGGTGATCATAGACCGCTCGCGTAGCTCCAGCCCATCACGGTTCCAGATATCCCCAAAAAGATAGCCAATAGTGATGTCCATAAAGTCGTCACCCATCGGGGTGGCGGTATAGTCCTCACCAAACAGTTCCTTCATGCGGGCTACGCCGCGCTCATATTGTTCTTCCTCAATCATTTTTCCCTCCCGTGTTGATTGATAGTGATGTCTTGTCGGCCGCCCTTATTCTTTCCCCTCGGCGCGCAGTTCTCGCTTGGCCTGCTGCCAAAGCGCCTCCAGATAATCCAGGGATTGATCCTGCGGCGCTTTACCCTGGGTGTCCAGAATATGCTCCATGCGCCTGAAACGGCTCTCAAAACGCTGATTGGTGCCTCTGAGGGCCTGTTCCGGGTCCACCTTGAGGAAGCGCGCCAGATTGGCATAAGCAAACAGAATATCGCCCATTTCGCTTTCAATGGCTGCCTGGTTAACAGCACCGTCCTTGCGGGCAACCAATTCAGCCGACAGTTCATGCATTTCCTCATTGATTTTATCGACAACAGGTTCCGCATCTGGCCAGTCGAAACCAACACGGGCGGCGCGCTTGGCTAATTTCACCGATCGCATCAGTGCCGGGTAGGAGAGGGCAACACCATCCAGCACGCTGGGTTCCCGCCCTTCGTCCCTCGCTTTTTGAGCCCGTTCTTTCTCTTTATGGGCTTCCCATGCGGCCGTTTGCGCATCTGCGTCCTCGACCGTAGCCCCGGCAAAGACATGGGGGTGTCGGCGGATCATCTTTTCGCACAGGTTTTCAACGACATCAGCAAAGTCGAAATGCCCAGCCTCTGACGCCATCTGGGCATGAAACACCACCTGAAACAGCAAATCGCCCAGTTCATCCTTTAGCGAAGGCATATCGTTGTCTGCAATGGCCTCGGCTACTTCATAGGACTCTTCGATCGTATAGGGTGCGATTGTCTCGAAGGTCTGCTCAATATCCCAGGGACACCCATCTTCCGGGTCCCTGAGTTTTCTCATAATTTCAAGAAGCTGATCAACATTGCTCACGTTCGATTCCACCTCAGTATGCGAAGGTCAAAATCACCTGACCCATTTTATTGGCACCGCGCTGCCCGACAAACTCCTTGCTGCGCCGCATAAAGCCGAAACCCAGTCGGGTAGGGGGTAAGAAGCCCTGTCTTGGCAAGTGTATGACGATACCTGCCTGTAAATCAGCGACAAAATGACGTTTCGCGACACTGTGACTATTCCGGAATGTGTTGCCATCCAGAAAGATATTACGGGCCACACCACGACCATGAATACCCAGATAGGCATACCACCCAAAGGAATGCGATTTCTTTACATCGTCCACCACGTGCGAGGTCCCGGCAAGCCCCGGGTGAATTTGCGGCACAGATGCATCTTTCGGCAGATTTCTGCCAATCTGGAACAAAATACTGCCACCTGCATGCACAAATATGTTCCCCAGCGCGACCTGAGCAGCGGGAGAAAGACGCATTTGAAACCCATTTTCAGCCTCATACAGAGGCACGCGCCAACGCCGCTGATAAAATAGGTTCAGTCCCGGTTCGTTCCTCAGTTGGTTTCGCCAGCCCCTGGGTTCATCAAAATCGAAAGCGGCGTGCCAGGTGTGCTGCAGCTTGCCGGCCAGTGAAGCCGGTCCGATGATGCCTATAGTTAGGGACAACCGCTCCGTAAAGCGATCTGTGGATCGTGAACGCCCCATCGCCAGATAGAGCCAGCCAGCATAAGGCACATCATCCACAATGAGGTCCGTACGAGAGAGGTCCTCGGGCGTATGCATATCCTGGCCCAGGCTCAGAAACTGACGACTGGCGCCTGTGCTGCCCATAAGGCGCTTCATAAGCCCGTTCAGGCCCAGAAACGACGTTTCTTTCTTGGGTACAAGGTCCAGTCTGATTCCGCTGGAAAAATGACGGTCCCGGTCTGACACGAAGACGTCATTTTCCACCACCACGCCAAAATAGCCGGTTTTGTGATGATCAGAGGCAGCCACCGCGCCGGCAAACGGCACAGTTAACGACAAAAATAATGTTAGTAGAACCAGCAGACGCGACATGGACTGGAAACATCCTTGCTTGATAGAAGCGGATGTATAGCATGACGGGCAGGGGGATACGATGAACAACAATCGACTGATTTCACTTGCGGCGGGCACGTGCCCTGACTTCACGCCTGTAGAGACAATTCATGCAGCGGCGGAAGCCGGTTTTGGCGGTTGCGGGATCTGGTTCGAAGCCAGTGAATGGACAGATCAGCGCACACGCGACGTCCGTGCAGCCTTTGAAACAACTGGCTTGGTGCCGCTGGATATCGAGGTGATATGGATTCAGCCGGGCGATGAAGACCCTGATCATGACCGCCAATTGGCCGCTGGCGGCGAAATTGGTGCTCAAAATGTCCTGATCGTGAGCTCAGACCCCGATAAAACTGCCACAAAACACCGTTTCGAACGCTTATGCGACAAAGCAGCAAACGCCGGCATCAAAGCCAGCCTGGAATTTCTGCCCATCACAGAAGTGAAGAACCTGGATGACGCTCTGGAGATTGTCTCTGAAGTAGGGCACCCCAACGGCCATATTCTGTTAGATCCGACGCATTTGCACCGTACTGGCGGCACACCAGCTGATATTTCAAGGATTCCACCTGAACTGTTGGCATATGCGCAATATTGCGATGGCGTCGACATATTACCCAACGAGGATATCGATACTATTTTGGCTGATGCTGTTGATGGCCGCCTATTGCCCGGAGAGGGCGAGTTTCCATTGAACGCATTCGTGGCCTCAATTGACCCGTCTTTGCCATTGTCTGTCGAATTGCGGTCGAAATTTCTACGCGATACCTATTCAAATGCAGCGGAGAGGGCATCAGTCGTGCTCGAGGCGACGCTGAATTCATTGAATTCCTAAAATTAAGGGACAGGGAGGTCCTTAACGAACGCTGAAGCGATATCTACATAATTCGCATAATTTATATTATGATAAATATTTAATTGATCAACATTTATCACTTATTAAATAACCACCTGTATACTCATCCATAGAAATACAGGTACAGCGTTACAGCATATATGCCGACGATTGGATAGAATGTGAGCGCGAAACCAGTACCGCGCCAACCTGATGCTACGAGGTATCCCAGTGCGAAGATCACGCGGCCAGCTACAAATGAAACAGCAGCGATTGGAATTAGTCGTAGCCAATATTGCGGCGCGATGACGGCAAACGCCATTGTTCCTATCAACAGCAAGAGAATCTGCTCTGTCGTATTGGTCGTGATGTTCCGCCAGACATGGATGGCGCGTTCGTCTTTTTCTTCAAGGTCGGTTTCCAGCGGATCAATAGCCGGCGTAAATGCACGCACATTGGCCACCATTACCACAGAAACAAGCAGACACAATCCAGGCCCGGTCATCCATTTGGCGACATAAGCCAGCCGATCACCAATATCGAGATAACGGTCAACGATAACGAAGTAGCGTCCTTCCAGCCCATACCAGGCCACAAAAAACCAAGACAGGGCCAAAACAACGCCGATCACGGCACTAATGGCATATTTCTTTCTGGATGCGGATACGCGTTCATGGACGCTGGATGGATGTGTGCTCATTGGATCACCTCCCCAATGACAGCATAATACCCCTAAAGGTCAATCACCAAGCCGTCATAGGCTGGGCGAATATGGCCAGGAAGCTCGTTACACAAGGTTTCATAGTCCATTTCCCACGTCATATGGGTCAGGAATGCGCGTTTTGGCTTCACGCGCTCAATCCACTGCAGCGACTTTTCCAGATGCGCATGTGTCGGGTGCGGTTCACGCCGCAATGCCGTAACAACCCAAACCTCCACACCTTCCAGGACATCAAAGGCCGCATCACTTAATTCAACTACATCTGTAGAATAGGCAAAGTTACCAATACGATAACCCAGGGTCTTTATGTTGCCGTGGTCTTGTTCGAACGGAGTAATCCGCGTGCCTTCATGCTCAAAAGGCCCGGTAATTTCATGACCGTCGCAAATGGCGGGATAGCCCTGTTGGCTTATGAAAATATAGTCAAACCGCCTGTTCAGCGTTTCTAGCGTGCCACGGTCTGCATAGGTCGGCACGCGCTGCCTGCGACGCATAGCGATCATCCGCAAATCATCGATGCCATGGGTGTGGTCTGCATGATCGTGCGTGTAGAGAACCGCATCAATGTGGTCGATGTCATTGTCCAGACACTGCTCGCGCAGGTCTGGCGACGTATCGATCAGGAAGCGTTTACCGTCAGTTTCAACTGCGACAGAAACCCGCCTGCGGCGGTTTTTCGGGTTGTTGGGATCACAGGCACCCCAATAATTCCCCACAGCCGGAACACCGACGGACGTACCAGACCCCAGAATCGTTATCCGCACGCCCTACTCCACCACACTAGCCAGGCCGCTGCGCCTTGCTGAAAAGCCGAAAAAAATTGTCGGTTGTCGTCTCTTCGATTTCACTGGCACTCACGCCCTTGATATCTGCCAATTTCTCAGCCGTATGCACCACAAAGGACGGTTCATTTGTCTTGCCGCGATGAGGTATCGGCGCCAGGAATGGCGAATCCGTCTCGACCAACAGGTTTTCCAATGGCACGGCCCTAAGGGCCTCCCGAACAGGTTCAGCCGTCTTAAAGGTGGCAATACCAGAGACTGAAATGCTCATATCCATGGCAACGCAGGCTCCAGCAAGCGCTGCTGAGGCCGAGAAACAATGAATAAGGCCGGGAAAAGCGCCCTTTTCATATTCGTCCTGCAGGATCTCCAACGTGTCATCATCAGCATCGCGCGTATGCACAATCAACGGTAGGCCCGTTTCCCGCGCCGCAGCAATATGACGACGAAATAAGGTCCGCTGCGTGTCGCGCGGGCTGTTATCGTAAAAGTAATCAAGTCCCGTTTCACCGATGCCAACAACCTTCGGATGCTGCGCCAGTTCAACCAGCTGCTCTGTTGTCACGTCCGCATCCAACTCGGCGCTATGCGGGTGAATGCCAACCGTGCAGAAGATATTCTCGTGCTGTTCTGCAATGGACAGCACCTTGGGGTAACCTTCCATATGCGTCGCAATTGTCAGCATGATGCCGATGCCTGCTTCCCCTGCCCGCGCCACCACATCGGGCAACTGGCTATAAAGGTCGTCAAAGTCCAGATGGCAATGGGAATCAACAAGCACGATATCTACTCAGCTTTCCACGGGGTCATCTGCGATACGCGGGAAAAGGCCCTGCGGTTTTCCAATAGGCGTGCCTTCGGGCAGGTCCCCGCCCTCACCCAGCGCGTCAAAGTCGCGCTGATCTCGAGCCACACCCAGGTAATCCAGCAATGTATCAGCCGAACCCGGAATAAATGGGCGCGCCATAATGGCAATATTCCGGATCGACTCAGCCGCTACGGCCAGTACAGTGGTCATACGGTCTGGGTCAGATTTCTTGAGCACCCATGGCTCCTGCGTCGCCAGATAGCGGTCAGCATACGCAATCAGGGCCCAGGCGGCTTCAATCGCCTGGTGTATCGCCTGCACGTCCATGGCTTTGCGCATCTTTTCCAGAACACTAGCGACCTGATCAAGCAACGCGGAATCTTCAGTCGTCGGATTCTTGATTGCGGGCATTGCACCATCACAATTCTTGAAGATCATGCTCAGCGTACGCTGTGCCAAATTGCCTAACCCATTGGCCAGGTCCCCATTGATCCGATGGATAATAGCTTCGCGGGAATAGCTGCCATCATTGCCAAACGGCACATCGCGCAGCAGAAAGTGACGGATCTGATCGAGGCCAAATTCTTCAACCAGTGATTCCGGTGTAACCACATTACCCAGAGACTTGGACATCTTCTGGCCTTCCAGGTTCAGGAAGCCATGCACGAAAACGCGTTTCGGCAACGGCAAGTCGGCAGACATGAGGAACGCCGGCCAGTACACAGCATGGAACCGCAGAATATCCTTACCGATGATATGCACATCAGCAGGCCAATAGGTCTTGAATTCTTCGCTGTCTGTATTGGGGTAGCCAACACCGGTAATGTAGTTGGTCAGAGCGTCGAGCCACACATACATGATGTGCTTGTCGTCGCCCGGCACGGGAATACCCCAGGAAAACGTCGTGCGGGATATGGAGAGATCTTCCAATCCTTGCCGTACAAAGCCGATCACTTCATTTCGGCGGCTGCGCGGCATAATAAATTCCGGCACATTTTCATACAACTCGAGCAGTCTGTCTTCATAGGCAGACAAGCGGAAGAAATAGCTGGGCTCCTCCACCCATTCGACCGCTTTGCCTTCCTTGGTCAGGAAGCTGCCATCTTCCTGCTTCACGAGTTCAGATTCAGTGAAAAAGGCTTCATCGCTGACAGAATACCAGCCTGAATAGCCACCTTCGTAGATGTCACCCTTTGCCTCGAGTTTGCGCCAGATGTCCTGAACGGAGTCGACGTGGCGCTGCTCGGTGGTGCGGATGAAGTCGTCATTGGAGACGTTCAGCAAATCCGTCATCTGCCGGAACTTGTCTGCATTGCCATAACAGAACTGGAGCGGGTCCATATCGGCTGCTTTGGCGCTTTGCTCCACCTTCTGGCCGTGTTCATCCGTACCAGTGAGGAATTTGACATTGTAACCATCGGCCCGCTTGAAACGCGCCAGTGCATCGGTGGCCACTGCTTCATAAGCATGGCCAAGATGGGGGGCGCCATTCACATAGGAGATGGCAGTCGTAATGTAGAAAGACGGCTTGTCGGTCATTTCATTCGCTTCAGAACATCGTTGAACGCGAGAAGAACCGCCTGTTTTTTGTCCAGGTTTACGGCTTCCGTCCGCGCGAAAAGTTGGCGCGTGTTCTCCCATACCTCCATCCATTGTTCAAGAGGCGTCTCCTGCATCATGGCGGCAAATATGGGCTTTTCAGCGGCGCATATGCCGGCACTTTCATCCTGCCCACCCAGAGAACGAACCAACCGAAGCAAGATGCCCTCAAGAAGCTCACAAAACAGGGCGAAACGCCGTTCCGAGCCACTACGAGCCAATTGGTCTCCCAAATTATGAATGGCATTCATATCAGGACGGGTGGCGCGTTCCAGGATATCCAGAATAGAGTCGTGAAGACCAAGCCCGTCGGTCTCCATCAGCATTAGGGCGTGGCCTGGTCTGCCCTCACTCAATAAGGCTATATCGCGCGCGCGGCCCTCTGGCACCTCGATATCGTGCTCAGCGAGCACAGTGCTCAAGTCAGTCGCATTTAATGGACGCAGGCGGACTTCCTGGCACCGGGATCGGATTGTATTGAGCACCTGGCCCGGCGAATGCGCTATCAACAAAAGCAGTGATTTTTCAGGGGGTTCTTCCAATATCTTCAATAGCGCATTGGCGGCCTGACGTGTCATTTCATCAGCGGCATCCACAATGGCAATTCGCCAGGCCCCACCTTCTGCCGTCATCGCATACATACTCTGCATGCTCCGGACATCATCCACGACGATATCCTGCCGCTGCTTTTTGGTTTTCGGGTTAACGGACGGCGCAACGGTGACAATACCCGGGTGCCCGCCCTGCGCCACCTGACGAAAAACAGGGTCATCCTCTGACATAAACAGGCTGTCAGCGGGCGCGGGTTCGCCGAACAGGGAATTTTCTTCTTCCAAAGCCTGCGCCTGCACAAACCGCGCAAACCGATATGCCAGCGTCGCTTTGCCAATGCCACGCGGTCCGGTGATCATCATGGCATGGGGCATCCGGTCCGACTGCCATGCCCTTAGCAGCAGCGCTTCCGCCTCTGCGTGTCCGTGCAGGCTCGCCGTCGCCCAAGGCCCTTCGGGGTATTCTACCGGCTGTTCAGCGGCGCGTGCCATATCACAAATCAAACCGGCTGGAGACGGCCTGCCAGATGGTCTCGGCAACATCATCAATACCCTGATCGGCATCGATCAGGACACAGCGGTCCGGGTTCAACTTGGCAATTTCTTTGAAGGCTTCTCGCAGAGACTCGTGAAATGTTTGCCCCATGCGTTCATAGCGATCTTCGCCATCTTTACGGGCTTGTGCGCGGGATAAGCCTGTTGTCACAGGTAAATCCAAAATGAGGGTCAGGTCCGGCGCGAAAGAGCCAACCACAAGGTCATAAAGCTCAGAAACGAATCCAGGCCCTGCTCCCTGCACATATCCTTGGTATGCCATGGTTGAATCGGCAAAACGGTCGCAGATAACCCATTGACCATCGGCAAGTGCCGGTTGAACCACAGCCTCAAGATGTTCCGCCCGCGCGGCAAAGTGCAACAAGGCTTCTGACTTCGGTGCCCATCGTGCGTCACCTCGAACCAGTAAATCACGGATTGGCCCCTCGGGTTCGCGTGTCAGTACTGGCTCTATACCGAGCGACCGAAATTTCTCGGCCAAATGATCTATCTGGGTAGACTTCCCTGCCCCCTCACCCCCTTCAAGGGTGATGAATTTTGGGTGTGAGGACAAAGTCATAGAGCCACCCTGGTCTAGTTACCGGACTGGCCCAGCAACAAAAATTCAAGCGCAGAGCCAATTTTACCAAGGGGGCCAACCTTCTCTACGTCGCTGCCTGCCACAAGTGTAACGGACTTTTCGCCCATATCCGGGCCCGTCAGCACCAGCCGTGCCAATGGTGTGCCTTTAACAATTTCAGCCGGAATGGGCGCGGTATATTTGATCTCGGCCTTGATCTTACGATTGTCCCGGCGCGTGAGTGTCAGGGTTAGGTCTTCCGTCGCCACCAAAGGCACTGTGGCATTTTCACCCAACCAAACGGGGGCCTCGTCCACGACCTGCCCGGCCTTTAACACTTCCACTGTGGTGAAGTTGCGAAAACCCCACTGTAAAAAGCGCTCTGCTGAAAGACTGCGCTGTTTTTTACTGTCCAAACCGTTGACGACCAGGATTAGCCGGCGGTCGTCACGCTCGGCAGAGGCTGTCAACCCGTAGCCAGCTGCCTCTGTATGCCCGGTTTTCAGGCCATCGGCACCGTCAATCCGCCCCAACACGGGGTTACGATTTGGTTGAGTAATAGGCTTACCATCCAGCGAGACACCATAGGTGAAACTTTCTTCCGCAAACATATGATAATATTCGGGAAACTCGCGGATAAGCAGCGCAGAGAGGCGCCCCAAATCCGCCGCCGTCATCATCTGCCCTTCATCCGGCCAGCCGGTAGCGTTAGAGAATGTACTGCCCGTCAAACCAATGGCCTGTGCCCGGTCTGTCATCATTTCAGCGAAAAACTCTTCTGATCCGGCCAGGCCTTCTGCCAGAACGACGCAGGCATCGTTGCCAGACTGCACGATGACACCACGCAACAGGTCTTCAACGGTAATGTCGTCTCCCAGCCCGACGAACATTTTGGAGCCCTGCATCCGCCAGGCCTTCTCGCTAACATTGAAGCGGGTGTCCATGGCAATTTCACCGTTCGCCAAAGCTTCAAACACCATGTAGACCGTCATCAGCTTACTCATGGAAGCCGGTGGCATGCGGACATCAGCATTCTTTTCGAACAGAACCGCCCCTGTTGAAAGGTCTAGCAAATAGGCTTCCCTGGCCTGAACGGCAAATGGGGGTTTTGGTTCTGCTATTGCTTCAACAGTTGTGAAAGCAAAACAAAAGACCACAAGACAAAGAGATGACAGTCGCTTCAACATTCGAGACAAATCCACCAACTTAGAGACAGGGTTTAACAACACTATGCAGCACTTGATAGCAGCTCAAGCCATCTTACTGCATGAATCTTTCAATCATAATCCGGGCACCAAGATAGCCCGCTTCCACCAGGCGGCTATGGATCGTAACCGCCTCTTCCTGCGTTGCGAAAGGGCCCAGCCGCACACGATAGAATTGCTGATTATTCACCATGGCGCCTCGAATATGGGCTTCATGATATTGAGACGCCTTTTCCTTGAGCCGCGCAGCATTGCCAGCATCCGTAAAGGCCCCAACTTGGATATGGATTTCTTTGCGGGGCCCAGCTGTCGGCTTAGGTTCAGCTTTCGGCGCAGGTTCCGCGACAGGCTTTGGTGCTACCTGCGTTGGCGGCTCATCCAGTGGCGGCAGTTCGCTGACTTCCATGGCCGCAACTTTGGCTGGTTTTTGCTGTGCTTCTCTGGCCTGTCTTGCCTGTTCAGCCCGTCGCTTTGCCTCTAATGGGTCTACTTCAAACTGTTTGACCCCTGGCTTGGCAGCAGCGCCGACAGCCGGTGAATAGTACTGAACACGAACGCGGGTAGTGCCTTGGTCAACAAACCCCAGTTCCTGTGCAGCCCGATAAGACAGGTCAATAATGCGATTATCTACGAATGGACCGCGGTCATTGACCCGCACCACAATTGACTTGCCGTTCTGCAAATTGGTTACCTTGACCTGGCTTGGCATTGGCAAGGTCGTGTGCGCGGCGCTAACCCGGTACATGTCGAAGACTTCACCATTGGCTGTGCGCCTGCCATGGAATTTGGGGCCGTACCATGATGCGATCCCTGTGCGGTCATAATTCGGATCTTCATGCGGTACGTAACGCACCCCGTTGAGGGTATAGGGGTTGCCCACCTTATAGGTACCGACACTTTCTGACCCAAGAGAGCTTGTGTAACCACGTGGCACTGACGGCGCGCTCTGACGTATTTGAGTTTCACATCCGGCCAGAATAACGGCAGCAAAAACAACGAGTATAATTGGTTTCATTGGATTTTCTCTGCGAGCTTGCCAACGGAGATGGCGTACAGATTGGCACAATTATAGCCCAGAATGGCTTTGAAATTTCGATAGGCCAAAAACACACGCCCACCCGGGCCATCCGGTTGCACCAGGGAAGCTTCCAAATTCGCTACTGGCAGATCAGAGCCGTCCAAGCGCCGAACACCCAGCTCCTGCCAATCCTGCAAACTCAGTCGCTTTGTATGTCGCTTCATGGCCCTGCAGCCCGAGGGTGGGGTTTCGTACAAGTTGGCCAGGGCTACTTCAGCTTCCGGGGTCAACGAGACCTCCCCGCCCCAGCGATGATCATTGCGCCAACCATGCTGCGCCAGATAGTGCGCGATGGAGGCAAAGACATCAGCCTCTGTTGTCCAGATATCGCGGCGGCCATCACCGTCGCCATCCATAGCATAGGCCAAAAAGCTGCTCGGCATGAACTGACTTTGACCCATGGCCCCGGCCCAGGACCCCTTCATGTTCGCGTGATCGATATGGCCTTCATCCAGAATTTGCAGTGCGGCCATTAGCTCTTTACGGAAGAAAGAGGAACGGCGCTTGTCAAAAGCCAAAGTCGCCAACGCCTGAATGGCATCATTCTTGAGTGGGTAGCGGCCATAATTGGTTTCCATCCCCCAGATGGAGACAATATAGCGCGGCTGCACATTGTATCGCGTGGCAATTTCAGCCAACAGATCGGCGTGTTCGGCCATCATTTCCCGACCGACACGAATGCGCGTTTCGCTCACCCGCTTATCGATATAGGTTGTCGCAGTTTGTTTGAACTCGGGCTGCTTGCGGTCCAACACCACGGCACGTTTGAGGGGTTCCAAACCGACCAACGTGACAGAGACCGTTATCGGTGAAATTCCCTTTTCAAGCGCTTCTGCCCGCACACCTTCAAGGAAAGCATCCCAACCCGCATATTCCGGTCCATCAGTAGATTGGGCACTAACCGGCACCGTCATACCGACAACAAGACAACAGATCGCCAAAAAAGACAGTCGAAAGCCTGACAACACGCTCACTGATTCCCCGTTTCTCAAAGGCACTTACACGTCACAACAGTATGATGTGGATCATGCCATACAATCTTCAAGCTTTGGCAAGAATATCCCTCAAATAAGGAGAAATTTTGTCTTTGTTGAGGTTCAGGATTGGCAGAGCGCATTCAACACGCTAAAAGGCGCTTCGGAATGGATGGGTGGCCGAGCGGTTGAAGGCACTGGTCTTGAAAACCAGCAGGCGTGCAAGCGTCTCGTGGGTTCGAATCCCACCCCATCCGCCACCAAAAAAGGCCCCTTGCGGGGCCTTTTCTTTTGTCAG
>JAURPT010000038.1 GCA_030836535.1 Alphaproteobacteria bacterium | reverse complement strand
GGGTAGTCAGCAACTTCAAGGTCGGTATTGTTGCGCCAGATACGCCGCATGGTACGTGACGGTGTAAACCTGTTTACGTCAATGCGAACGGATAGGCAGGCTTCACAATCTTCGCAGGCTGGTTTGTAGGCAACCTTCTGTGAGCGCCTGAAGCCGATCTTGGAGAGTGAATTATTCAACTCCGATGCATGGCCATCCTTCAACTCTGTGAAGATCTTCTGTTCCATGCGGTCGGGCAGATAGGGGCAGGGTGACGGTACCGTCAGATAGAAGCGCGGAAATTTGATGAATTGCTCAGTCACAAACCAATCTTTCCCAGCTTTTCCTGTTTCCCCAGTGTTTTAGCGAATTTGTCGATCGTTAGAACCAGCCGTAATGCCACGGAATGAACAATGAGAACGTCAACCATAGCAATAGAATAAGCGGCGTACCAGCACGAAGGAAATCTGCAAATTTGTAATGACCTGGGCCCATGACCAGCAGGTTGGTCTGGTAGGAAATGGGCGTTGCGAAAGAACAGTTGGCGCCGAAAATCACGGCCAGAATAAACGGCATGACCTCGACATTCATTTCAGTCGCCATATTGATGGCAATGGGCGTGAACAACACGGCCGTCGCGTTGTTGCTCAACACATTCGTCATCACCACCACCAGGATGAAGAAGGCAGACAGGATAATGGTCGGGCTCATGCCATCGAGTGCCACGACCAGGCCATGGGCCAGATAGGATGCCCCGCCTGTTGCCTGCATGGACGTGCCCAGTGCAAGGGCCGTTGCCACCAACAGCACAACGCGCCTGTCGACAGAGCGGGCGGCCTGTCGGACGTTAAGGCATCGCGCCAGCACCGTGACGGCTGCACCCCCCAAGGCGGCGACCTCAATTGGCAGGATGTTCAGGGCTGCCAGTGCGACCACGCCACCAAATATTAGAAGCGCACGGTTGGCAAAGGCGCGCTTGGGCATCTCGCGGGTTGACCACTCCATCAACAAAATGTCGGGGTTAGTCCGCAGGGAGGTCACGTCGTCTCGCCTGCCAAGTACGAGCAGCACATCACCCGCCTCCAGGCGGATATCGTTCATGCTGGTACGGATCATGCGTGACCGGCGCTGAATGCCCAGCACAATACAACTGGTCTGGCTGTGGAAGCCTGAAAGTGCCAGCGTGCGGCCATCCATACGCGATGCGGGGGCGATGACAACCTCAGCAATGATGCGACTGCCAGTGCGGGCCTTGCCCGTATCGCTGTCGATCATTGGCAGGTCGGCATCTTCGACAGATTCAACCAAGTCGGGGTTATGGCTAAACCATTCTGCCAGCACCTTGCGGGTGGCAGCAACGACGATGGAATCACCTGCCTGCAACGTGACTTCATCAAAGGGTGGCAGCATGGCCTTTTCGCCGCGCTGGATGACGCGCACAGTCATGTTGGGCAGTTGGTTGAACATGCCTGCAACCGGTTGTTCGCCAGCTAAAACACTGCCCGGTGTAACTTTTATTTCTGCAATGAATTGCTTGCCGTCTTCCTCAGCAATCTGACCCGCCAGGTCGCTGCGTTTCGGCAGCAGACGCGGGGCGATGAATATCAGATACAGCATGCCGACACTGGCCATCACCCAACCGGGGCCGGTAAAAGCAAAGAAGTCCAGTGCCTCCAGCCCCAGGCTTTCCATGCTGCCCGAAACCAGCAGGTTGGTGCTGGAGCCGATCAGCGTTGTCATGCCGCCCAGAATGGCTGCAAAACTTAGCGGGATCATGACGCTGCTGGTAGATTTATCCAGCCGTTCCGCTAGCGCACTCATGATGGGGATAAAGATGACAACAACCGGCGTGTTGTTCAAAAAGCCACTGGTGGCCGCAACAAAGACCAAGCTGGCGACAATGACGATGGTGCCCCGACCGGTGCCCAGTTCCATCAGTTTGTTGGCAACGCCATCCAGCGCGCCTGTTTGCACGAGCCCCTGACCCACAACAAGAAGCGCGATGATGGCTACCAGCGCGGGTTCCGCAAAGCCAGAAACCAACATGCGTGTTGTAATGACCGATGTGCCGGTATCATCGACCAATGGGAACAGGTTGAAGAAGACAAGCAGGATACCGAGCGTTACCAGCGAGGTAATCTCGATTGGGAATTCCTCGACAGAATAGGCGGCAATGGCCGCTGCGATCACAGCGAATACAAACCACATCTGCCAAGCGGTTATAGTAACTTCAAATCCCATCAGAACTCACATCCCCCGAGCGCTGCATAGCATAATTTGTCGCTAGGCGACCTAGTTATTCAGAATATAGGCGGCTTCGATGGCGAAATAGGTCAAAATGCCATCAGCACCGGCCCGTTTGAAGCCCAGAAGGCCTTCCATCATCACGGCTTCTCGGTCCAGCCAGCCGTTCTGGGCGGCAGCGCACAACATCGCGTATTCGCCACTCACCTGATAGGCAAAGGTCGGCACAGCAAATTCAGCTTTCACCCGCTGGACAATGTCCAGATAGGGCATGCCAGGTTTGACCATGACCATGTCGGCGCCTTCCTGCAGGTCGAGCGCGACTTCACGAATGGCCTCATCCGTATTGGCCGGGTTCATCTGATAAGACTTTTTGCCTGCCTTGCCGAGATTGGCGGAGGAACCCACGGCGTCGCGGAAAGGGCCATAGAAACCAGAGGCGTATTTGGCGGCATAGGCCATGATCATTGTATTGCGATGGTTGGCCTGTTCCAGCGCCGTGCGAATGGCGCCAATGCGACCATCCATCATATCGCTGGGCGCAATGATGTCGCAGCCTGCGTCGGTCTGCACCAGTGCCTGTTGGACCAACACATCAACCGTTTCGTCATTGATGATTTCATCTCGTACGATCAAACCATCCTGCCCATGGCTGGTATAGGGGTCGAGCGCCACGTCACAAAGCACACCAATATCCGGCACCTGTTGCTTAATGGCGCGTACTGTGCGGCACACTAGATTGTCGGGGTTTACAGCTTCCCGTCCGTCTTCTGTCTTCAGGGACGGGTCTGTTTGTGGAAACAAGGCAATCACGGGAATGCCGAGGTCGCAGGCTTTGGCGGCGGCCTCAACAGCCAAGTCGATCGTCAACCGTTCCACACCCGGCATGGAGGCCACTTCGGTGCGCGTATTGTCGCCATCCTGTACAAATATCGGCCAGATCAGATCATCGACGCTGAGTGTGGATTCGGCCACCAGGCGGCGGGACCAGTCTGCCATACGAGAGCGGCGAAGGCGGGTGGCAGGAAATCCACCGATATTGTTTGTCTTGTTCGTCATGCCTTATTCATTTCCTGCTTCGCAGTTTGGCCTAAAAGCGCAGGTTGGTGCTCTTTCATCAACTCCGTGAGAAAGTCGCACACAGCCTCGACGCGCGCAACATGGCGTAAATCTTCATGAACAACGAGCCAAAATTCACGTCGGATGTCAATTTTCTCTTCCAGCAGGTGGACGAGGGAGGGTTCAGGGTCCGCGGCAAAGCGGTGTAGTAGCGCCAGACCCAGACCAGACATGGCGGCGTTAAAGTGAGCAATCACGCTTGTGGACTGGAAGGTAAAGTTGGGTTCGCGCACCAGCTCGTCAATAAAGCGCAACTGGGGCAGGGTGACGAGATCTTCAATATACCAGATGAAGTCGTGGTCCTTTAGGTCTTCGACCTGCCTGATGGGCGCGTGATGATCAAGGTAGGACCGTGCTCCATACAGACCCAGCGCATAATCAGCCAGTTTCCAGGCTACCAGCCGCCCGGTAACCGGACGGGAGAGGGTGATGGCCAGGTCGGCTTCCCGGCGCGACAGGTTCAGTGGTGGTGTACTGGCAACCAGCTGGATGGTGATGCCGGGGTGCCGTTCCCGGAACTTGTCCATATGGCGTGACAGGAATTCAATCGCCAGGCCCTCGGTGGCAGCCATGCGCACCGTGCCCGTCAGCGTGGCGTCTTCACCTGAGACCTCTTGATACAAGGATACGGATTGAGCTTCTATGGCTTCAGCATGGGGTAGCAGGGCCTGACCGGCTTTTGTCAGTTGATAGCCCCGTGGTGTTCGGTCGAAGAGGCGCGTATCCAGCGCTTCCTCCAGCGCCGTAATGCGTCGTGAAACGGTTGTATGGTCGACGCCGAGCCGCTGTGCCGCACTTACCAATCTGCCGCGGCGCGCCAGTTCCAGAAAATAGCGGAGATCATCCCAGCTATACATATGCGCACTCCGCTAATCCAGTTTCCCCAAGACGCATGACTGGTCTGCATTTTTGCAGACCATCGGCGAACAATTTCGCATAGCCAAGCATATTTGTCTTGTATAGAGTGCCCTGCACAAACTGGTCGTGCTGTCAGTGCGGCTGGAAAGGGGCGCGTCAGCGTGTTTGAGGCGGGCATTTTCATGTCTGTGATCTTTGTGAGTGAGATCAAACAGGTTATTCTGCGACTCTGATATTTGGGACACGTCAAAAGGAAGAGAGACTGTCATGCTTGAAACCGTAGAAAAATCTGAAGCTCAGATTGAAGCTGAAGCTGAAATTTCGGCCCTGATGGAGCGTTCACGCGCTGCCCAGGAACAGATCGAAAATTATACACAGGAACAAGTGGATGAACTGATCCGCGCCATGGTTTGGGCCGTTGCCCGCCCTCATCGCTCCGAGAAGATTGCACAGTTCACGGTTGATGAAACGCAGTTGGGTAATTACGACGGCAAGTATCTCAAAATTCATCGCAAGACTCGCGCGACCCTGATGGACATCATTGACGACAAGTCGGTTGGTATTATTGAAGAAGACCCCGAACGCAACATCGTCAAAATTGCCAAGCCCATGGGTGTTATCGGTGCCCTGGCGCCGTCAACCAATCCGGAAGCAACGCCGGTAATCAAGGCTATCCATGCCGTGAAGGGTCGTAATTCCATCATCGTTGCGCCGCATCCGCGTGCAAAACTTACCAACAAGATGATCTGCGATTATATGCGCGAAGCGATTACCGCCATGGGCGCACCCGCTGATCTGGTTCTCGCAATCGAGACCCCGACACTCGAAAAGACCAATGAGCTGATGGCTCAGTGTGACCGTGTGTTGGCCACCGGCGGTGGTGCCATGGTGACGGCTGCCTACTCCAGTGGTACGCCGGCGCTGGGTGTTGGCGTGGGTAACGCGGTGATCACTGTCGATGAAACCGCAGACCTTGAAGACGCATCCGAAAAAATCCGCATGTCCAAGACACTAGACCTTGCCGCATCTTGTTCCTCCGACAATTCAGTCGTTCTGGTTGATGCCGTCTATGACGCGATGTTGGACAAGCTGCAGCATCAGGGCGGCTATCTGGTGAATGCTGAAGAAAAGCAGAAGCTGCAGAACACCATCTGGCATGACGGCCATCTGAATACGGCAATCGTTGCCCAGCCGGCTGAAAAGATTGCATCGATGGCTAATATCGAATTGCCAGAAGGCAAGACCTTCTATATCGTGCCAGAAACTGGTTGGGGTGCAGATCACCCGTTTTCCGGTGAAAAGCTGTCGGTTGTGATGGCATTGTACCGGGCCAATGACATCGATCATGCCATTGAACTGACTAACAATATTCAGGCTTACCAGGGCCAGGGTCATTCATGCGGCATCTACTCCAATTCTGATGAAAACATCATGAAGATGGCCAATGCCACCAAGACCTCCCGCGTTATGGTGAACCAGCCGCAGGCTGCCTCCAATTCAGGTAACCTTTGGAACGGCATGCGCCAGACTTTCTCCCTGGGTTGCGGCTCTTGGGGTGGTAACGGCACCAATAATAACGTCTCCTGGCGTGACCTTATCAACGAGACCTGGGTTTCCAAGCCTCTTGAAGTCACCAAAGAACTGCCTTCTGATGAAGAGCTGTTCGGAGATGTGATCGAAAAGCTCGGCTAAAAGGTCGCTTTTGAATCAGCGCGGCCAGCGGGTTCTGCCAACGGCAAGACCCTGCTGGCCGTATCCTTTTTGGCCATACTGTTCTTTTAAATAGTTGTGTTGCCGTAGCCTGATTGGCTAAAACGCCCCCGAGGTTCACGTGCTTGAAACAGGACGGGAAAATACGCTATCTATCGCCCGCCCCCGGGATGGTAAGCGCATCGGTTGCGCTGTAAGGAGACAATACAGATGGACTTCGATCTGAGCGAAGATCAACGTGCCTTTCAGGATGTGGCACGAAGTTTTGCCCGCGATGTTTTTGAACCGAACGCGGCGCATTGGGACGAAGAATCAATTTTCCCCGAAGACGAATTGCGGCAAGCGGCCGAACTCGGCTTTGCAGGTATCTATGTTCGTGATGATGTCGGCGGTGTTGGCCTGGGCAGGCTTGAATCTGCGATTATCATTGAAGAGCTGGCAACAGCCTGCCCGTCAACGGCGGCTTATGTTTCCATCCACAATATGGCTGCCTGGATGATCGACAATTGGGGCAATGAAGACATGCGACAGTCGCTGTTGCCCCGGCTCACCAGCATGGAACTTTTCGCTTCCTACTGCCTGACAGAACCAAATGCCGGGTCTGATGCCGCGGGTCTGCGGACCAAGGCCGTGCGTGATGGCGACCATTATGTATTGAATGGCTCTAAGGCCTTCATTTCCGGTGGTGGCCGGTCCGACGTCTATGTCGTGATGGCCCGTTCGGGCGATGCCGGTGCCGGCGGGGTTTCCGCATTTGTAATTGAAAATGGCACACCGGGCCTTTCCTTTGGTGCCAACGAGAAAAAGCTGGGCTGGAAATCGCAACCTACGTCAGCCGTGATTATGGAAGATTGCCGCATACCGGTTGGCAATATGCTGGGCGAAGAAGGCGACGGCTTCAAAATTGCCATGAAGGGTCTTGATGGCGGTCGCTTGAATATTGCCGCCTGTTCCCTCGGTGGCGCGCAGGCCTGCCTCGACAAAGCGATTACCTATACGCAGGAACGTCAGCAATTTGGCCAGCCCATTGCCAAATTCCAGGCACTGCAGTTCAAGATGGCTGATATGGCCACCGAGTTGGAAGCAGCCCGCCTGATGGTTCACAGCGCAGCGGTCAAGGTGTCCAATGGCGCACCAGATGCAACGGTCAAAGCTGCCATGGCCAAGCAATTTGCCACCGATGTTGGCTTTAAGGTCGTCAATGAGGCGCTGCAGCTGCATGGAGGTTATGGCTACATCAAAGAATATCCCATCGAGCGTTATCTGCGTGACCTTCGCGTGCATCAGATTCTCGAAGGAACCAACGAAATTATGCGGGTTATTATTTCGCGTCACCTGTTGAGTGACCATTACCCGTCAAACCGCTAGGGGACCATAATGGCCGAAGATACGGAGGTATTGTTTGAAGAGCGTGATGGTCTTGGCATCATTACGCTGAACCGCCCCAAGGCACTGAATGCCCTGACCCTGGGGATGGTGCTGGAAATTCACCCGAAGATGGAACAATGGGCCGATGATGACAGCATCAAGGCTAT
>JAURPT010000037.1 GCA_030836535.1 Alphaproteobacteria bacterium | reverse complement strand
GTGGCGGCTTATGGGGACGCCGTCTCATGCAATGATGCAGACGCCTGGGGTGCCACCTGGGCAGAGGACAGCATCTGGGGGCTGCCCAATCTGCCGGACTACGGCACCATGAAGGGGCGGGACGAAATTGTCCGCCGCTGGGTGGAGGCGATGGCGGAATTGCCGCTGAACGTCAACATCCAGACGCTCGGGGCGCTCGAGGTACACGGTGATACGGCAACCGGGCGAACCTGGACATCTGAAACCGTTGTTTTCGGCCCGGATGACAGTCTGGTTGCCACAGGCGTTTATGATGATGAATTCATCAAGATTGATGGCCAATGGCTGTTCAAGCGCCGCACCTATAAAGCGCTGCATTCAACCTGACCCGAATGTAACCCAAACAAAAGGGGCCCTCATAAGAGAGCCCCTTCATTTCTCCAATGCCTTGAGGGACTAGAGCTTCGGCGTGAAGCGCTGGCCGCCATCCAGGCGAATAGTTGTACCGTTCAGCATGTTGTTCTCAACAATGCCGCGGGCCAGCAGCGCATATTCTTCCGGGCGGCCCATGCGTTTGGGGTAGGCGGCGTGCTGCGTCAGGCTGCGTTCTGCTTCATCGGGGATGCCCGCTGTCAGCCCCGTGGCAAACAGGCTGGGCGCGATGGTGACAACGCGAATGCCATAGCGACCCAAATCGCGGGCCATGGTCAGGCTCATACCGGCGATGCCCGCTTTGGCGGCAGTATAGGCAACCTGGCCGATTTGACCTTCAAAGGCAGCGATGGAGGCGGTGTTGATAATGACCCCGCGTTCGTCGCCTTCCTGTTCAATGTCGTTGCGGCTCATCAATTCGGCCTGCAGACGATTCAGGTTGAAGGTGCCGATCAGGTTCAACTCCACGACGCCGCGGAAGGATTCCAGGTCGTGCGGCCCTTCCTTGCCCAAAGTCTTTTTGGCGATGCCGCCACCTGCAGTGTTGATCGCAATGTGGACGGAGCCCAACGCGTCATAGGCATCGTTGAGTGCTTTTTCGGTTTCCTCTGCGTCCATCACATTGCAGGGGTGGAAGGTGATGCCGAGCTCCTTGGCAACCGCTTCACCGTTGGATGTTGGCAGGTCGAGAATGGCAGCGCCTGCGCCTTTGCTCATGAGTTCCTTGACGCTGGCCAGTGCCATACCAGACGCGCCACCCACAACGATGGCGTTTTTACCCTGTATTTCCATTGTTCATGTTCTCCCAAGAATTGACTGCTTAATTCCTAGACCAGTTGCACCGTCTTTGGCACCCCTGAAAACGGCACAAATGGCGGAATCTGTTTCTTGCTGAATCGAAGCATCTGGCCTAGGGTCACACCCTAGGAAAGACAAAAACAAAAAGGGGAAATTCCATGGAAGTCGGCCTTTTAATGGTATTCCAAAACTTCATGGACGGCATGACCGACCGTGAAGCCTATGAACGTGACATCCATCTGGCCAGCCTGGCAGAGCCTTTGGGCTTTGACACGCTTGGCGGCGTGGAACATCACTTCAGCAATTACGCCATGGCACCGGACAATATGCAGTTCCTCAGCTATATGGCGGCAAAGACTGAACGCATCAAGCTGTTGACGGGTGCTGTTATTCTGCCGTGGTGGGAAAGTCCCCTGCGCATTGCCGAAAAGATGATCCTGCTCGACCATCTCTCCAAGGGCCGTGCCCAGTTCGGTATCGGCCGTGGCCTTGCTCGTATGGAGTATGAAACCTTCGGCATCGACATGGACGAAGCCCGGGACCGCTTTAACGAATCTGCTGAACTGATCATTGAGTCGCTGGAAACCGGCGTGATGGAAGGCAATGGCAAGTTCTTCAAACAAGCCCGCACCGAAATCCGCCCGCGCCCCTATGCCAGCTTTGAAGGCCGCTTCTATAGCGTGGCGATGTCGTCGGACTCCGTGCCCGTTGTGGCTGAACTTGGCGCGCAGATGATGAGCTTCGCCCAGAAGCCATGGGAAGAAATGGTCGACCATTTCCAGAGCTATCGTGACCTGTTCATGAAGCATCACAATCGTCCGGCACCGCCGCCCGTTTGTGTGGACTTCCTGGCTTGTGATGAAAGTGGCGAACGCGCAGAAGCCCTGGCCCGCGAACATATGGCGAATTACTATGTCACAGTGATGAACCATTACGACATGGCTGGTGACCACTTCAGAAACATGAAGGGTTATGGCGACTACGCCGACAACGCCGTCATTCTGGCTGAAACCGGGCTTGAAGATGCCGCCAATAATTTTGTCGACATCAATACCTGGGGCACCCCGCAGCAGATCCTTGAAAAGCTGGAAGCCCGTGGCAAGTTCCTCGGTGACTTCGACCTGACCATTCAGGTCTCCTATGGCGGTATGTCACCGGAGAATGCCGAAAAGAGCATGCGCCTCTTTGCCAAGGAAGTGCTGCCTGAAATCCAGTCCTGGAAGCGTCAGGCTGAAGCGGCTGAATAATTATTCGCTATCTTGTGCTGTCGGGATCCGGCTGGGTTTCGACAGCAGATAGGCCGCCACCAACAGTTCAACGACACCAATAACAGCTGGCCAGTGCCAGCTGTTTGCGTAATAGGTGGTGAAAATAGCCCAGCCCAGCGCCATGAAGGTAAGGGCCATGATCTTGGCCTGGAGGGGCACCACGCGATACTGGTCCCACGCCACAAGGTAGGGGCCAAACCAGCGGTGGCTGTAAAGCCAACGGTGAAACTTTTCAGAACTTTGTGAAAAGGCCCATAGGGCAACAATCAGGAACGGCGTTGTTGGCCAAACTGGCAAAAAAACGCCAATCGCGCCCAGTGCAACAAAGATATAACCAATGGCCAGCAACACGGCCCGCTTGGCGGGGTGTGTTTCGCGGCCTCTGTAGACAGGCATGTTTTCGGGTTGGTCCGACATGGTGTCATCTTAACCCAGCCTGTTTGCCGCACTAGCCATATTTGCTAGCGTGCAGAAAATTCATCATTCCATGGAGTATCCAACGTGAAAAACCTGTTTGACCTGACCGGCAAGGTTGGCCTTGTCACCGGCGGAAATGGCGGCATTGGCCTGGGCATGGCCGAAGGTATGGCCCAGCACGGGGCTGATGTTGTTATCTGGGGCACGAACCCGGATAAAAATGCCGCCGCTGTTGAACGACTTGCCAAACAAGGTGGGCGGGTCACATCACGGCTGGTGGATGTCTCAGACGAAGCCGCCGTCAAGGAAGGTATTGCAGCCCTTCTGGCCGAGTTTGGCCGTTTGGATACAGCCATTGCCAATGCCGGTATCTCCATTCGCCGCGACAGCCTGTTTGATGTCAGTGAAGAAGACTTCGACAAAATCGAAGGCGTCAATCTGCATGGTGTCGTCTTCACCCTGCGTGAAGCCGCCTGGCATATGATTGAGCGTGCCGAGGCAGGTGACCCCGGTGGGTCGCTGGTAGGCATCGCTTCAACATCCGCCATACATGGTGCTGCGCGCAATGCCCATTATGGGGCCACCAAGGGTGCTGTGGTGTCGCTGGTGCGGGCCATGGCGGTTGAGTTTGCCCGATACCAGATTTCGGTGAATTCCATCTGTCCGGGCTGGGTGCGCAGTGAAATGACTGAAGCCTCCCAGGCGTGGGACAAGTTCAATGATCGGGTCATTGGCCGGGTGCCGATGAAGGGTTGGGGTGACCCGGAAGACTTTGCTGCCATTGCCGCTTATTTGGCGAGCGACGCATCACGTTTTCATACGGGTGATACAATCGTCGTCGACGGCGGCTATACGATTTATTAGGTTGGCCAGAAGCAGAAGAGGCAAGACAAGTATGCATATTGACGAATTCCTGGGCATCCAGAGCACCCACAACCCGCACCGCTGGGTACTGCCGATTACGCCCGGCATCTCCACCCTGGGGAACTTCATGTTTGGCGGCTGCGGGCTGGCCACGGCCGTCACCGCGCTGGAGCAGACCTGCGACCGGCCGTTGATTTGGGCAACGGCGCAATATTTGTCCTATGGCAAAACCGGGTTGATCCTGGACCTTGATGTCCGTGCGCCTGTGGCAGGCAAGAATGTTACCCAGGCCCGTGCTGTTGGCCATGTGGGTGACCGGGAAATCCTGACCGTGAACGCCGCTCTCGGGCGCCGTGAAATCGGGGTTTCAGGCAATTACGCGTCATGTCCCGATGTGCCACGACCTGAAGACTGCGAACCGGACGCCTGGCGGTCTCGTCTGCCGGACACGATGAGCATTGAGAAGCGTGCTGATATTCGCCTTGCTATGGGGCGCGTCAACGGCGGCTGGGTTGGCGATCGGCACCCAGAAACGGGACGCTCAGCCCTTACGGTCCAACTGGGCGAGGGGCTGGAACT
>JAURPT010000036.1 GCA_030836535.1 Alphaproteobacteria bacterium | reverse complement strand
AACGTCAGAACGCGGCACCAAGACGAGTTATGAATTTTCGCTCTTCGGTTTTTCAGCTGCTTACGCCGCTATTTCCAAGGCTTGTAAAATAGGCTAAAAGCCGCGCCATGACGCAAGACATGACGCAAGACATGACGCCGGCACTCACCAATCTGTCGGGTTTGAACCGGGCTGGCATCAGCGCGGCATTGGCCGCTATGGGCATTCCCGAAAAACAGTTGAAGATGCGCACCCAGCAGGTGGCGCACTGGATGTATCATTATGGTGTCACCGACATTACGGCGATGACCAATATCACCAAGGACCTGAGGGCCGAAATGCTCAACTGGTTCGAGGTTAAACGCCCGGAAATTGCCGAAGCCCAGATTTCTGAAGACGGCACCCGCAAATGGCTGCTGCGCCTGGCCGACGGCCACCTGGTCGAAGCGGTCTATATTCCAGAAGATGACCGGGGCACGCTGTGTGTGTCGTCCCAGGTTGGTTGTACGCTGACGTGCAAATTCTGCCACACCGGCACACAGCGCCTGGTGCGGAACCTGATAGCACAGGAAATTATCCAGCAGGTGCTGGTCGCCCGTGATGCATTGGAAGAATGGCCCAGCCCACCGGAAGGTCGCTTGCTCTCGAACATTGTGTTCATGGGCATGGGTGAGCCGCTCTACAATTTCGACGAGGTCAAGCTGGCCATTGAAATGATGACAGACTCGGCAGGCCTGTCCATGTCGCGGCGTCGTATTACGCTTTCCACCTCTGGCGTTGTGCCGGAAATGGAACGGTGCGGCGAGGAAACGGGTGTGAATCTGGCAGTTTCCCTGCATGCGGTGAATGACGAGATGCGCAGCGAAATCATGCCGATCAACAACAAATACCCGCTGGATGAGGTGTTGAAAGCCTGTGCGTCATACCCTGGCGCGGCCAATTCCCGCCGCATTACGTTCGAATATGCCATGCTCAAAGGCGTGAACGATTCGCTGGATGACGCCCGCGAACTGGTGCGGCTGATGCGCCAGTACAAGATCCACGGCAAGATCAACCTGATCCCGTTTAACCCTTGGCCCGCTGCGCCCTATGAATGTTCGGACTGGAAACAGATCCGTGCCTTTTCCGAGTTGATCTTCTCCAAGGGTATTTCCGCCCCCATCCGCATGCCGCGCGGGCGCGATATTATGGCCGCCTGTGGTCAGTTGAAATCGGCGTCTGAAAAGAAAAGCAAGGCGCAGCTGCTGCGCGAGGCTGCCAACGCCTAGTCGCGACCCACGAGCTGGCTGAACAAGGCCAGCTGCGCTTCTGTTGTTTCATCCCAACTGAATTTTTCTGCATAAGCGCGTGTCTCGGCGCGGTCGGGCATGTTGGCCAGTATGGTGGAGATGCCTTCAGCTATTGCAGCAGAGCTACGCTCTTGAACAAGCAAGCCGGCGGCTGGTTCGCGGACAACTTCTGCCGTACCCCAAATGTCGGTGGCGACAACGGGCGTGCCGCAAGCCATGGATTCGAGCAGTACATTGGCCCAACCTTCTCTGGCAGAGGCCAAAACAGAGATATCGGCCGAACTATAGAGTGATGCCAATTCTTCATGCGGCACCATGCCCTGGAAGTGGACACGGTCTGAAACCCCCAGCTTTCGTGCCAATGCTTTGAGGTTTGCTTCTTCTGTGCCGCCGCCGGCGATCAGGAATTCCACGTCAGGCAGCCTGGTCAGCGCTTCAATGGTCAGGTGCTGGCCTTTATTTTCATCCAGCCGTCCGACCGAGACAATCGACGTGCCTTTCGCACCCTATTTTTGCCGTGCGAGCGCTCGGTCTCGTGGGCTGAAGATGTCGAGGTCGACCCCGTTGCGCATGGTGGTGATCTTGCCCGGCTCAATGCCCAGTTCAAGGAGAGGGGCTTGCAAAGCATCGCATACGGTGATGATGGCCTCTGCTGCCTCTGCGGCTGCTTTGATCTGCCGGCGCGGGCGGGGAAAATTGGGGATCAGTGACAGGTCAGTGCCACGGGCTGTCACGGTCACGGGCAGGCCAAGGTCCTTGGCCAGGCGTACAGCGGCCACCCCGTCGGGATAAAAGTAATGAGCATCCAACACGTCGAATGGCCCAATTTCCTGCACGAGCTTTTGCATGAAGGCGCACACGCCGCGATACATCAGCGTGGGCGCCATATTCATGCCCAGTTTGGGGATCGTCAGAAAACGCGGGTGGTAAATGTCGATCCCGTGCCGGTGTTCTTTATCGGGCGCCTGCGCAAAGGTGCCATAGCGCCCGAACAGCTTGCTCTTGAAGGGAAACCATGCCACGGGGGCGACCATGGTGACCTCAGCACGGCCACTCTCAACCAATCTCCGCAGCCTGTTCTCGACAAACATGCCGTGGGTTGGTTAGGCTGCATTGGGGTAAAGGGTGGTGAAGCTGAGGATCCGAAGCGTCATGCGGTGCTCCCGATTTTCTCTTCCTTGCGCAGGAACTGATAGAACATCAGTACCAGCCACAGCGTGCGGCTGTTGTCGCGTCTGCCGGCCCGGTGGTCATCCAGCAATTGCTGGCAATGATCCATGTTCAGCATGCCGCATTCGGCCAGCGCCGGGCTGGTGATGGCCGCCTGCAGCCGGTCGACCAACGGCCCGCGGCACCATTGAGCCAGCGGTGGGCTGAAGCCCTGCTTGGGGCGGTAGAGCAGGTCATGCGGCACGCGACCTTCAAGGGCTTTTTTAAAGATGGCTTTCTTCTCGCCCCCTGCCAGCTTGGCATTGGCGGCCATGGATAGCTCGTTGCAGACCAAATTATGATCCAGCAGTGGTGAGCGCACTTCAAGCGACCGGGCCATGCTGGCGCGGTTTACCTTCACCAGAATGTCGCCTGCTAACCAGGTTTTCAAGTCGGCATATTGCGCGCGGGCCAGCGGGTCTTCTGTCGGCGCGTTGGTCCAATGCTCGCGCAGAATGTCAGCAGGTTCAAACCTCCTAAGCGACTGCGTCATGTCACCACTGAACAAGGCGGTGCGCTCTTCGTCATCCATATAGGACAGGCTCATGAAATAGGCATCGACATCGCTTTTGCCGAGTTCCTGGAAGGTGTGCCTGGCGCGCAGAAAAGAAGGCGCGCCGTCCAGCCTTGGGTAGGCTTTGCCTAGAAAGTCAAAGAGGCTTGTCCGTAATCTTTCCGGCATTTTGTCCCTTAGCGCCTGTTCGCGCATATGCCAGATATAGCGACGATACCCGGCAAAAACTTCGTCTCCCCCGTCGCCGGACAGCGCAACGGTAACGCTCTGCCGCATGGTCTCGCTGAGTTGCAGGGTCGGCAGGGCGGAATAGTCGCCATAAGGTTCGTCATAGATGTCGGTCAGCTCGTCGATCAGGTGAAAGGCATTGGCATCTACCTGTTGCTGGCGGTGGTCAGTGCCATATTTTTCAGCCAGTATCTGGGCATATTCAGTTTCGTCATGTTCGGTGCTGTCAAAGCCGATGGCGCAGGTTTTCACCGGTTGGTCCGACTGAAGTGCCATGCTGGCGACAATGGCGCTTGAATCGACGCCCCCTGAAAGAAAAGCGCCTAGCGGCACGTCAGAGACAAGCCGCGCTTTTACGGCAGCATCCATATCCGTCAGGATCTGGTCTGCATGCGGGGTGCTGTCGCTAACGTTGATTGTGGCATCCCACCATTGGCGCATGACGGGTGCCTTGCCCCGTTCACAGAGCATCGAATGGCCGGGCGGCAGCTTGCGCACAGTTTTGTAGATGCTCATGGGGTCTGGTACATAGCCGTAGGCGAAAAAGCTGGCCACGGCTTGTCTATCCTGCGTGCGGTCAAGACGGGGCCATTCCGCCAGTGCTTTGAGTTCTGAGCCAAAAAGCAAGAGCTCGTTTGCAAGCTGTGCGTAATAGAGCGGCTTTTTGCCAAGCCTGTCTCGCGCCAGGAAGAGCGTCTGTTTTCGGACGTCCCACAGGGCAAAGGCAAACATACCATCGAAGTGCTCAACGCAATCCGGCCCCCACTCCACCCATGCCTTTAGCAAAACTTCGGTGTCGCTATCGGTATGGAAGGCGTGGCCTTTGCCTTGTAATTGGGCGCGTAGCGCACGGAAATTGTAAACTTCACCATTTTAGGCCACAACTGTGCCCATTTGCTGGTCGTGCATCGGCTGGGCACCACCTGCCAGGTCGATGATGGAAAGGCGTCGATGCCCTAATCCCAGGCCGGGCTCAAGGTGTACGCCGCGTCCGTCGGGGCCGCGGTGGACCATACTGTCTGTCATGCGGTTCAGGGTTGGCGCATCGATTGGTCGGCGCCCTTGCGTGTCGAATATGCCTGCTATACCGCACATGGCTAAGTTGATAGCAAGAAGCGAAAGACTTGTCCTGCTTCGCGTTCACAAGGGTTTCGATCCTTGGGATCAAGTTTCCCTGGAAGGCGGAAGATCGGGGAGATTATATAAGATTAATAAAATGAACTTAGATATATACCCGTCTTCGGTAGTCGTGATACAGGTCTGCAGCGTCTTCTTCCAAAAGTGCAGAATATCGACATAATATTTTTTAATACCTTGTATTTAATAGTAATAAACATATAGATTATTTAAATAATCTAACTTATCTCAAATATGTCGCTCATAGCCATAGCCTTACCAGTGGCTTCGGACCGGCGGATGTTCAGGCCTAAAAAGTAGAGATAGAAGGACAGGGGCAGTTGGCTGATGCGTCCTGTTTCCAATACCTTTTGATCTGTCGAATCTCTGGATAAATGCACGCCTCGTGCAATCCCCAGATCCTGCATCATGGTCTCGAGAGCATCCATGGTGCCGGAACTGCCTTGCCAGGAGACGCAGCCCGCAAGCAAGGGCGTTGTGCCGGGGCCGCCAAGGGCGACCAGATCAATTGAAGGCTGGGCCTCATTGCCATGGCGGTAGTGAATATCGCCAGCAAAAGGCATGTGTCCCCATTGCGTCAGTGCATAGCTGGCAAGCGCGGTATCGGCCGGAAGGATGTCCGACCGCGTCGGGCTCAGTAGCGCAGCGCGCAGGCCGGCATGGTTGATATGGGCGCGGAAGACTTTCTGTTTGCGAAGGCGTTGCCCGTGCGGCCCGATACGATATTGCCGGTGAATCAGCATTCGGTCTTCGAGATATTCAAGATATTTGCGTACCGTATTTTTTGCAAATGCAGTGCGGTGAGCGAGGTCTTCTATGGTCTGTTCCTGGCCCGTTTCCTTGGCCAGCAAAATAAATAGTGTTGCCAGGTCTCTTGGCCTAGCGACGCCGTGGTCTGACATGCCTGGGTCGTAAAGGAGGTCGAGAGGCTGTATGCCTTCTTCGTCGTTGAGATAGCCTAGAAACAGTTGGTTGTAGCTGCTTACCGCGTGTTCCCAGCCTCTATCTGTTGCCATTGCCAATGGCGGCTCCAGTTGTCGGTCCTGGCAGTAATCGATAAAGAGCTTGGAGCTGACACGGATCATGCGCCAGTTCTCTTGAATCTGACGAAATGTGCCCGTGGTTAAACACACCACACAATTTGGTCGCTGCGCCTGAACCTGTTTGACCTGTTCAACCCAGTTGGACAGCAGATCTGCACCGTCAATTGTGATGACTTCTTTCGGCACCCCGGCGCCACCCATGTCGGCCAAGGTATCGACCAGCGGTGACTGGTGTAGCGCCGGATTGAGCGCATCGACGCGAAGAATGCTGTCAGGAAGATGTTCTTCATCCATATTCTGGGTGGCGCCGCTTTTCTCGAGCGCGTGGTGAGCCGTATCCAAAACCTGCGAAAGATGTCTGCGGTCTGCGCCTGCGATAACAATGACGGTTCCAGCTGCCGCTGTATCAAGTTCAAGGGCCAGACAGGCCTGCGCCGCACGCAGATGGGCAGGCAGGCCTGGGTTTTTGGGGTGTTCTGTCTCGCTGACGAACTCAGCTGGGTTGGCGGGCGGTGTATCGCGCATCATAAACCATCAGTATATTTCAATGACCTTATGGTTTATGACGCCCTATAATAAAGATTAGTTCAATGATCTTATTATTCAGCGGGGCGCTCTACACCATTCTGCCTGCAAGCAGCAGTCACCGTATTGTGCAACAGACAGGCAATCGTCATGGGGCCTACACCGCCCGGTACAGGTGTGATGGCGTCCGCCTTTTCGAAGGCTTCATCGTAATGGACATCGCCAACTAGTCGGGTTTTGCCTTCTTCCGCCCCTTCTCGTGTGTCCGGCACGCGGTTAATACCAACATCGATCACGACCGCACCGTGTTTGATCCAGTTGCCGCGCACCATTTCGGGCACGCCGACGGCGGCGATCACAATATCTGCCCGGCGGCATTCACCAGGAAGGTCATCTGTGCGGGAATGGGCCATGGTTACGGTGACATTCTTGCGCAACAGCAACTGTGCAATGGGCTTGCCCACAAGGTTGGAACGCCCAATCACAATGGCCCGTTTGCCAGAGAGGTCTTCACCCATAGCATGTTTAATCAGCATCATGCAGCCGACGGGCGTGCAGGGGAAAAGCCCTTCACCCCCAGACAGCAACAGGCCGGCATTGGTATTTGTCAGGCCGTCTACATCCTTGGATGGGTCAATGGCTGCAATGATAGGGCGTTCGTCGAGATGATCGGGCAGCGGTAGTTGAACCAGTATGCCGTGGACATTCGGGTCGGCATTCAGCTCAGAAACCTTAGCCAGCAATTCTTCCTGTGTAGTTTCTTCGGGTAGCTTGTAGGTCCAGCTGTTCATGCCCGCTTCAACGGTCTGTTTGCCCTTGGAATTGACATAAACCTCCGAGGCGGGATCGCTGCCGACAAGCACTACAGCCAGGCCTGGCGTCAGCTTGTGGTCTGACTTCAACTGGGTAACCTGTTCAGCGAGGCGGGCTCGTAGGCCCTTGGCGAATTCTGTGCCGCTTATACGAGTTGCTTCGGCCATTTGGCGTATCCTTTAGGGCTTTTGTTTTTCCGGTGGCGTGCTGGTCGGTCTTCTACAACAAAGCCGGTGCAATGTCATAGATCAACAGGTTCTGTAGGAAAACCAGCGCCAAGATTGCCAGGATGGGAGAAATATCGAGCCCGCCTAAATCGGGCAACAACCGTCGTATGCGATACAAGACAGGCTCTGTTGCCTTGTGCAAAAAATTCCCGACCATGTAGACGAGCGGACTTCGGCTGTTGACCACATTGAATTGAACCAACCATTCCAGAATAACCCGAATGATGATCGCCCACATATAAATGGAGATGACGGTCGAAATCAGGATTATTAGGGCGTTCATGGCAGGGCTCCTCCTAGCAGGGCCTTTACATGTAAAGGCCGCCTGCCCGATTGACAAGAGAGCGTATGAGCAAGCTGACCCTGGGTAAACCGGGCGCGTTTTTGTGGTTGTTAGAGTTGGCTTGGGTTCGCGTGTCACCCATTTGTCTTGATCCCAATGGGGCAAGCTCCATATCCTTGAACACAGGGTACAGGGGAGGACACATGATGCTCTTTTCACGCAGAAAAATGTTGGGTTTTGTGGCGCTGTTGGCGGCACCGCTGGCCAAGTTGGACCACTAGGCACGGGCGCATGCCGGGCCACATGCCCATCCGCATCGCAAAAAGGTTCGTCGTCGTGTACGCCGTAGGTTTGGCGCAGGCGGGTTCGGCGTCGCGTCGGTTGGCGGATGGTGCGTGGGCGTCGCCGCTTAATCGTCCCTGTTGGCCTGGCCGTTGGCTGGGAACTGGTGATGGATAACCGCGTTGTGGTTGTGCGCGAGGTGCGCGAACATCATGTCGTCGTGACCCATCAGGACGGGTCAACCGAGACGGTTGATATTGACCGCGAAGATACGGATGAGAATTCGCAAGACCCTGACAGGGTCCGAATATGAGGTCGAAGTCGAGGTTGAAGTCGACGAGTAACCAGCCTGTTACGGTATGACTGAAGAGGGCGCGATTAATAATTGCTTGCGCCAGCGCCCCGCTGAAACATACCAGTTGGTGCCTTGAGCGCTTCTTGTGGTAAGGCGCCATTCAGCTTCCAACTAAATGTTTCGCCTTTCACCTGGGTGACTTTGCGTAAGCGCGTACCCAGGAAGTCGTCCCCGTATTGTCGTATATGGCTGAGCATCTGATCGTCTGACTCAAACATATCTGAGTGCCAGGCATAAACAGACGATACTTTTAGCTTGCTGCCTCGTACGCCCAGTGTATCGCCACGATTAACGAATGTCTGTGCTGCGGCCGTTAATTGACTTCCAATGGTTTCTGCCTGATAGGCCTGTGGCATCAGCATGGGGCAACCTTTGGCTGGGCATGACAGGCCATAAAGCATTAATGGGTCGCGCCAATGGGCGGCAATAATGCGATGTTCAATGTCGGCAAGAGACAGGCGCGTGCCTTCCACGACAAACCGCTTGGTGTACCAATAGCCCTTGGAGCTGTTAAGCGCTGACTTCAACCGCAATGTCGGATTTCTGTGCGGGTTACGACTGGCGCTGCTTCCTTTTCTGGCTAGCGCATCCAGTTCCAGGAATACAAAGTTGACGCTGGCTGCATTATAGAAATTCAACCAATAGGCCAGTTGTTCTTCCCTTGTGTACTCGCTGATTTCTGCTTCCTGAAGTGACTTGATGTAACGGCGCAATACACTGCGCGCCTGCCCGCTGACACGGCCGTAATCCAGCTTGGCCTTTCCTTCGCTGTCCTTGACAAACATGACGCCCAGAACGCGCTGCCAATTTCGGTGGGAGATGCGTTTTACAGAATCGGTTTTGTGGGCTGCAAACTGTTCCAACGGGGCTGTATTTCCCTTGGCTGCCGGCAGAGACCACGTCGCCGTGCTGCCAAAGCCTAGCGTGCCAACTAAACCCATGATAGCCACGAAACGTATATAATTGGTCATTCTATCCCTCCGCACCGCTTCGACCTTGTCTCTGCTCTTCTCCTGCGTGCCGGGCCAGTGTAGCTTGAAGGCTTGAGGCTGGCCAGTGAGCACAGCCAGGAAATGCCATAGGTGAGTATATGTCAGACTACAATCTGCCAAATCTTGATGACTAGTACCGGATCTCGACGATTGAGGACCTTGAAGCACTTTACAGCCCGCCCATCGAGGTCGCTTTGACGAAAGAGCTCGACCACATCTCCGACCATTATGCCGCGTTCATAGAATCCTCGCCCTTTGTGGCCTTGGCAACAGTCGGGCCCGAGGGGCTGGATTGTTCCCCGCGGGGTGACCCCGCGCCCTGTGTGCGTATTCACGACCGTAAAACAGTGCTGATGCCGGACCGCAAGGGCAATAACAGGACAGACACGCTGCACAATATTGTGCGCGACCCGCGCGTGGCTTTGTTGTTCCTGATCCCCGGTGTGGGCGAAACATTGCGAATCAATGGTCGGGCCGAGCTGGTTACGGACCCGGATCTTTGTGCCTCTTTCGATATGGATGGCAAAACGCCAACCTGCGTCATGGTGGTGCATGTCGACAGTATCTACTTCCAGTGCCCCAAGGCCCTGGTGCGGTCGCTTCTTTGGGATACTGATACCCAGATTGACCGGAAGGCCCTGCCTAGTAATGGAGAGATGTTGGCGGCCCTTGCGCCGGACAAAATTGATGCGTCTGACTATGATGCGGCCTATCCTGCCAGGCTGAAAGATACGATTTATTGAGCGCTAAAAGCGCCGAGGGGGAAATGTGAGCAGTAATCTGAAGAACGGGCAGTGGCGCGTGGCGTCTTACCCGGAAGCTGAAGTCAGCCGGGACAATTTCGAGCTGGTATATGAGGATGTTCCCGCCCTGGAAGCGGGCGGCATTCTGGTGCGCACAACGGCACTCGTCATCACACCACCCTTGCGCATGTCGATCGGCACCGGGGGTATTACCGGCAACGTCTTACCGATTGGTGAGGTGATGCGGGCCAATGGCCAAGGCGTTGTTGTTGCCACGGACAACCCGAATTTTGCCGAAGGCGATGTGGTCACCGGTCCGCTGGGCTGGCAGGAATATGTCAGTTTTGGCGGTGATCAGCCGATCCCGCTGGAGAAAACAGAAGCGCGGGCCGGCCTGCCCATTGAGGCCAATTTGCACATTATGGGTGGCAGCGGTGTGACCGCCTATTTCGGCCTTTATGACGTTGCCAAACCGCGCATTGGGGACGTGGTCTTGGTCTCTGCTGCCGTTGGAACGGTGGGTGCGTTGGTGTGCCAGCTAGCAAAGCTGTCTGGCTGCAAGGTCATCGGCATTGCTGGTAATGATAAAAAGTGCACCTGGCTGATGGACGAATTGGGTATTGATGGTGCCATCAATTACAAGTCGGAAGATGTTGCCGCGCGGGTGAAAGAGCTGTGCCCCAAGGGGGTCGACATCTATTTCGACAATGTTGGTGGTGAAGTTCTCGATATTGCGCTCGACAACATCGCCCACGGCGCGCGCATTGTCCTGTGTGGCGCAACGTCTCAATATGAGGGCGACGCCAACTGGTATGGCCCGTCTAACTATTTCAACCTGGTTTACAAGGAAGCCACGATGCAGGGCTTCTATATTTACTCATATGCCAACCGGTTCCCAGAGGCCTATCAGCGGTATGGTGAACTGATTGCGGCGGGCAAGCTTCTCTATAACCAGGATGAACTGAAAGGCATCGACACTGTGCCCGATGCCCTGATCCGTGTTCTGTCGGGCGACAATTTCGGGACGCAGATCGTTTCTTTTGGCGACCGCTAGTCCAGCAGGTCATCCATATGCCGGTCGACAAAACCGGTATCGAGCTGGGCATCCGCAAAAGACGGGTGCCGCATAATCGCTTCCAGAAAACCAAGATTGGTCTGGATCCCTTCCAATCTGGTGGCGGCCAGGGCTTCGGCCGTGGCCAGCCGTGCCGCGTCACGATCTGTCCCCCAGCTGGAGAGTTTGGCTAACATCGGATCGTAAAAGATGGTGACCTCGTCACCTTCTTGAACCCCGGCTTCAACCCGCAGCGTGTCCGTCTCTGGCGGAAACTGCAGCACATCCAGCATGCCGGGCTGAGGCATGAATTTCTTTGCCGGGTTTTCAGCATAGAGGCGGGTTTCAATTGCATGGCCATTGAAACGCAGCTCTTCTTGTGTCGCTGGGAGTGGCTGGCCGTCGGCGATGGCAAACTGCCATGCAACCAGGTCCTGGCCGGTAATCATCTCTGTCACGGGATGTTCCACCTGCAGGCGGGTGTTCATTTCCATGAAGTAGAAGGGCATGTCGCCTGAAGGTGCGTCGCCATCGACAATGAATTCGACCGTTCCTGCCCCCCGATAGTTAACCGTGCGGGCGACTGTGATGGCGGCTTCCCCCATGCGGTGGCGCTGGCTCTCGCTCAACCCGGGGGCCGGCGCTTCTTCAACGATCTTCTGGTATCGGCGCTGAATCGAGCATTCTCGCTCGAACAGATGTACGACATTGCCATGACCGTCAGCGAAGATCTGAACTTCAATATGCCGTGGTTTCTCCACATACCGTTCAACCAGCATATGGTCGTCTGCAAAGGACGCCATGGCTTCGCGGCGGGCCATCTTGAGCTGTTTGAGGAATTTCTTTTCTTCCCTCACCAGCCTGATGCCGCGGCCGCCACCGCCCGCCGATGCTTTGAGGAGCACGGGAAAGCCTATGTCCCGGGCTGCTGCTAGCAGACGGTCGTCGCTTTGGTCTTCACCATGGTAGCCGGGCAAGACGGGCACACCGGCTTCTGCCATAGCTTGTTTGGCCAGGCTCTTGTCGGCCATTTGGTGGATTGAACTGGCGGGTGGGCCGACAAAGGTTAAGCCAGCCTCCACAACAGTCTGTGCGAAGTCGGCATTTTCGGACAGAAAGCCGTATCCAGGATGGATGGCCTCGGCACCGCTTGCTTTGGCGGCCGCCAAAATGGCGTCGATGGAAAGGTAGCTTTCGCGTGCGTCAGACGGTCCGATATGCACAGCATCATCCGCTTCCTGAACATGCAGGGCGTTGGCATCCGCGTCGGCGTAGACGGCGATGGTCCGAATATTGTGCAGGCGCGCCGTGCGCATCACGCGGCGGGCAATTTCGCCCCGATTGGCGATCAGCAGGCTTTTAAACATGAGGAACGCTACTCTTTGACAATCATATGCTGGGCGGCATCCAACAGGGATTCGCGGGTGATCTCGAACGGAATGTTGAGGTATTTGCAGCGGGCGGCCATCTGGTCGAACAGATAGTTCACGTGGAAGCGGGCAAAGGGCACGTTATATTTCGTGTAATATTCCTGGATCAACAGGTCGACCCACTGGGAATCATAGGGAATACCGTGTGTCCTGGAGACACTCTCGAAGATGCTTTCCAATTCATCCAGCGTTGGCGCCCCGACATAGAACTTGTAGGGAATACGTCGCAGCATGGCGGCGTCGACCAGTTCCTTGGGTGGAATGTTCGTCGAGATCATGAACAGGCAATCGAACGGCACGGAGAACTTCTTGCCCGTCGGCAGGGTCAGGAAGTCGGCCCTTCTTTCCAGTGGGTAAATCCAGCGGTTCATGATGTCTTCGGGCCGAACAGCCTGGCGGCCAAAGTCATCAATAATGAAGATGCCAGACACCGCCTTGAGCTGCAGCGGCGCTTCACTGATACGGAGTTGTGCGTCGAACTTCAGATCAAGCATCTCCATGGTCAGCTCACCACCGGAGATGACGGTCGGGCGCTTGCACCGGACCCATCGCCTGTCTTCTGCGGACTTGAAGATTCTTTTCTGTCCCTGCGCTTGTTCCGGCAGTTCTTCGGTAATCTGCATCTCTTCATGCACGGTGGGGTCGAAGACACTGATAATTTGGCCGTCCACGACCAGCGAGTGGGGAATGTAGACATAATTTTCAAAAGCATTGGCCAGTGCCAGTGCCATCGATGTCTTACCGTTCCCTACCGGGCCATAGACCAGGATTGACTGGCCCGAATTAATGCCGGGGCCGAATTGATCAATCATGCCGTCTTCAACAACAAGGTGGGCCAGGCATTGGTCCAACCGTTCACGCGAGACATGTTCATTTTCGATGCCCTGGCGGGCGACCTGACTCTCGAAGGCTTCAAGTGTAACCGGTGCAGGCCCGGCATATTCCGACTGGCGCAACAGGCCAGTTATAGTGTCTGTGCCAGCCTTCGACAGCCCATAGCGTACATCGGCGATCAATGAACGTTCACCGGTACCCAGTGATTCAACCAGCGCCCTGTCGCGCGCCATGGTCATCAATTCCTCTACCACTTTGTAGGGTAGTTTGATGGCGTCCTCGATCTGGGTCAGCGTTTCCAACCCCAGCACAAGCATGATCTTGAGCATCAGGTTCATCAGGAAAACCGGATCAATCCCGGTATCCTTGGCACTTTGCAGTGTGGGGATGTCGTAACCCAGGGCGTTGTCCAACGCCGCATAGGAAATGGCGTTACTCATCAGCAACGACTGGGTCAGTGGCTCACCCATGGCGCGCTGGCGTTCCAGCGCGGCCTTCATATCCTCTGCCTCTACAAAACCTGCTTCAACAAGGTCGCGTTCCAACAGCATTTATGGCCCCCAAGATCTGTCGACTTTGGGTGAGAATAGCACCAGTTTTGGCGCCTTGTCCGTAAATTCGGGTTAAGGGACTTGGTTCTGCCTAGGTAGCTGCTTCGAGAGCCTGCCCCGCAGAGCGCCAGGCGTCGACGCCGCCTTTCAGGTGCTTGGCACTGTCGATCCCCGCATCGTGCGCTGCGCGTACGGCCATGGCAGACCGTTCGCCATAGGCGCAATAGAAGACGAGTTCCTTACCGCTCGAGCGGGCCAGTTCATGCAGCATGCCGCCGGTTTTTACATTGGCCTTCAGGTCAGCATAGGGCGCGTGGATCGACCCGGCGATCACGCCATGACTTGCCCGTTCATTGCTGTCGCGCAGGTCGACCAGAATGCGGTTGTTGTTCCCGAGCAACTCACCGGCATCAGCGGGTGAGACGGACCAGCCCATTTCCTCAATTTCATCCTGCGACAGGCCGATGCTGAGATTGGCCGGGACGGCAACATCCATCATCTTGGGGTTGTCGAGATTCAGATTGTTCATCAGGTCGATATATTCGTCCCGGCTGGAAACCTGCAGGCGCGGGTTGTAGGCGCGTTCTTCGGCGATGGTGCTGACAGAATCGCCTTTGTAGTCGTGGCCCGGATAGACGAGCGTCTCGTCCGGCAGGGTCAACAGCTTGTTGAAGATCGAGTCATACTGGTCGCCTGGGTCGCCATGCTGGAAGTCTGTGCGCCCGGTGCCGCGGATAAACAGGGTGTCGCCGCTGAACAATTTGTCTTCCCACAGGAAGCAAACCGAATCGTCTGTATGGCCTGGCGTAAAAAGTGTCTTGATTGAGATTCCCTCGATGTCGATCATGTCACCATCGGCAACACGCATGGAGACAACATCGACCTTGCTTTTGTCGCTCATGACAGTGACGCATTGCGTGCGATCGCGCAGGGCACCAAGGCCGGTGATGTGATCAGCATGAACATGGGTGTCGAGCGCTTTGACAAGCTTGATATCCAGTTCTTCAAACAGCTGCATATAGCGTTCCACCCGGTCTAACACCGGATCGATAATCAAGGCCTCACCGCCTTTCTGACTGGCGATCAGATAGGTGTAGGTCCAGGTTTTGAAGTCAAACAGCTGGCGGAAGATCATGGTGCGCTCCATCGTCACAAGCCAATATTACATGATTGACATGTAAAATAGCGATTTCGAATGGAAAATATAGCCCCTATTTCGACTTTTCGACTTGATCCTACGCAAGGCGCTTGGTTCTCTCGGAACGGCCAAAGAGTCATTGAGAAAATTCAGCGGGAGCAAGCGGTATGGCGAACTTTGATCGATATCTGGAAAAGATTCGCGAATTGACGGAGACAGTCTTTATCCCGCTGGAAGGACAGATGGAGGCAGAGGGGGATGTCCCCGAGCCCGCTATGCAGGCGATCCGTGATTCCGGGCTGTTCGCTATCTCCATTCCGGAGGCCTATGGCGGCCTGGCCTTCACCCAGGAGCAGCAGGTGCGGCTCACCTTCGAATTTACCTATGCGTCTTCTGTCTATCGGTCGATCTTCTCGACAACCATTGGACTATGTTCCCAGGCGATTCTGGATTTCGGCAGTGATGAGCAGCGTCAACACTATCTGCCGCGGATGGCTGCGGGCGAATGCATAGGCGCCTTCTGTCTGACAGAGCCCGAAGCGGGGACGGATGCCGCCAGCCTGCAAACCACGGCGGTAACGGACGGCGCAGAGTACGTCATCAACGGCCAGAAGCGCTACATCACCAACGCCTCTATTGCCGATGTGCTGGTGGTGATGGCGAGAACGAACCCTGATGTGTCGGGCAGTGGTGGCATTTCGGCCATTCTGGTTGACCCCGAAACGCCCGGCGTCTCCATCACGCGAATGGACAAGCTACTGGGCCAACGCGGCACCGTGGTCAATGAGATTACCTTTGAGGACTGTCGCGTGCCGGTCGCCAATCTGGTCGGGGATCAGGAAGGGTTGGGTCTGCGCGCCGCTTTGCGGGGCATCAACCATGCCCGCACCCATGTAGCCGCCACGTCGGTTGGCCAGGCCATGCGCATTCTGGACGAAGCCCTGGCCTATGCGCGGGAACGGCACCAGTTCGGCCAGCCAATTGGCGACTTCGGGGCCATCCAGACTATGCTGGCGGATTGTTATGCGGAAATCCAGGCCGCCAAATCCATGACGCTGGAAGCGGCGCGCCTGTTCGACGACGCCGTTGCCCAGGGTAAGCCCCTGCCGACAACACAGATTGCAGCAGCAAAATATTACGGGTCAGAAATGGTCACGCGCGTAGCTGACCGCGCGCTGCAGATCCTGGGCGGCAAGGGCTTTGTCGAAAACAACATCATCACGCAGTTTTATCGCGACACCCGCCTGTTCCGGCTGTTTGAAGGGGCATCCCAGATCCAACAGCGGAACATTGCGCGTGATCTAATGCGTGGCGGTCGACCCGACTAGATATGATCGGCGAGGTTGGGTTTTACCGGTTCGTCTTCCGGTGCCAACTTGACCAGATTCTCAAAGGAATTGGTGCCGAAGAAGATGTCTTCGCCCAGCAATTTGCCGTCTCCGGCATTTGGCCAGACGGTCAGCAAATGGGCCTCGGAGCCATATTTGGCATTCGGGTCGACCGGCTCGCCATTCACTTCTGTAATGCCCATAGCAGCGATCATTTCACCACCGTAGCAATTGCGCAGGGTACCTTCCGTGATCACGCCACCATCGCCAACAATGATGCGCTCAACATCAAAGGCAAATAGGGTGCCGCCCGAGGCGATCAGGCCTTCATAGAAACCTTGCACAGCTTCACGTCCCTTGGGGCCGTTTTCTGGACCTTGGCCCCACATGTGATAGACGGGCTCATCAGTCAGGGTCCCCATAAGGGGTTCCAACTCGCCACAAACTTCGGTCTTCATATGGGTGCAGACTTCACCCAGCAGCTTCTTGTGCAGGGGGTTGGTTTCTTTTTTCCAGGCTTCTTCAACAGCGCGCCAGGTAATGGTAGGATCGATCTTCATTTTTCTTTTCCTTAGTACAGGTCTTCTAACAGGTCGCTATAGGCGGCTTTAATAACATGTCGCCGAATGGTGAGTTTCGGAGTCAGTTGTTCATTCTCAATGGAGAAGGGCGTGGGTGCAATGGCAAAGCGGCGGACTTTCTCCAGGTTCGACACGCGCTTGTTGATGCGGCCCACGGCTTCAGACAGTGCTTTGTGCATGTCGGCGTCAGCGGCCAGGCTTTCCAGGTCGGTCGGCTTTCCTGCTGCCTTGGCCCACTCAGCCATCCAGGCTTCATCCGGCACTAACAGGCCGACCAGATGCGGCTTTTTGTCGCCATAGACCATGGCTTGGGCAATTTCAGCCTCCAGCGTCAACATGCCCTCAATACGGGCGGGGGAGACATTGTCTCCCTTGTCGTTGACGATAATATCTTTCTTACGATCCGTGATCTGCAGGTGGCCATCTTCATCGAGTACGCCAATATCGCCCGTGTGCAACCAGCCGTCCTGAATGGCATTATTGGTGGCTTCCTCGTCGCGCCAATAGCCCTTCATGACCAGCTCACCGCGAACAATAATCTCGCCATCCTCGGCGATGGCCATTTCTGTTGCGTCGATGGCCGGGCCGACGGTGTGGACCTTTACGTTCAGGGGATCGTTGATCGAGATAACCGGGCCGGATTCTGTCTGGCCATAGCCCTGCAACAGCCGCAGGCCAATAGCATTGAAGAAGATACCGCAATCCGGGTTCAGCGGCGCACCACCGGCGACGAGAGCCTTGATGCGACCGCCAAAGCGCTGGCGAATTTTGGAGCATACGACTTTGTCGAGCGCGGCGGCCTGGGCCTTTTGCCAAAGGTTCAGGCTATGCGGGTCATGATATCGCTGCGTACCGATCTCGACGGCTTTGTTGAACAGTGTCTCGCTCAGCCCACCTTTGTCCTGTGCGCTTTTAAGGACGCGTGACTGCAGCACCTCAAACAGGCGCGGCACGACTGTCATGATGGTGGGCCGCGCCTCTTCCATATTGCTGGCCAGCTTGTCGATGCTTTCGGCGTAGTAAATTTGCGCCCCCAGCGAAATGGGCAGGTAAAGCCCGCCGGTATGTTCATAGGCATGCGACAGCGGCAGGAACGACAGGAAGACCTCATCATCCACGCCGATCTTGTCGAGCACCGTATAGGCACCTTCGCAATTATGCAGGATCGACCCGTGGTGCAGCATCACGCCTTTGGGCGCACCGCCCGTGCCGGAAGTGTAGATCAGGCATGCAATCTCCTCGCGGGGAATATTGGCAGCTTCTGCAACAAAGTCTTCCACTTGGCCCTTCGAGGCCAGCATCACATTGTCCCACAGGTGAATGTCGACATTCAGGCTTTGGAAAATGCTGGGTGATTCCATGCAGATCACCGTACGCAGCATATCGGATTCATGCGCTGCGGGCAGGAACGCTGTGGCCAGCCGTTGGTGGAAATAATGGCGGCCTTGGCGCCGGAGTTTTCCAGAATATGGGTGTGGTCGCGGGTCGTGTTGGTGATGTAGGTCGGCACCGAGATAGCACCACAGGCCATGATGGCCAGGTCACAGATCGGCCATTCTGTGCGGCTTTCGCTGATCAGGACAACGCGATCACCTTTTTCGACGCCCATATCGCGCAGCGCCCAGGCGAGTCGCGCCACATCCTGGGCGGCGTTGCGCCAGCTGACGGGCTGAAACGCGCCGTCATGTTTTTGCCACACGAAGGGTGCGTCACCCTTGTTGTCGGCCTGGTCAAAAAACATCTCGACCAGATTCTGCCACTTTTTGGCTGCCATGAAGTTCCCCGTTCTCTTCTGTTCACGAGCCTAGAATAAGCCTGCAGCAACGACAAGCCGCGGGCTGTGAAAAACTGTGATGGAGAGTCAGTTGGGGATCAGACACGGAAAGTACAAGCCTCGCCGCAGCTGGGGCGGCTGATCTTCACCCATGACAGGGCGGGGAAATCGGTTATCAGCTCGCCGGCAATCCACCGGGAGATGTTTTCCAGCGACGGGTTTTCAAGCCCTTCAATGCCGTTCAGCAGATTGTGGTCGGCCTTGGCCTTGATCGCATCAAATGCCTGCGCCAGCTCACTGAATTCTACCAGCCAACCAGTGTCTTGGTCGGGTGTGCCAACAAGTGCCACTTCCACATGGTATGAATGCCCATGCAGCCGCTGGTAACCGTGACCAACGGGCATGTGGGTGAAGTGGTGGGCCGCTTCGAAGGTGAAGGCCTTGACGATTTCTACTGTTCCGTTCATGGCCGCGCTGTTTAGGGGATGTTCCCCGGTGATGCAAGCGCGTTCTTTATCCAAGAGTATCAAAGGCTTGTTGGGCCATATCCCGGAGCTTTGCGCGCTGGATTTTGGTGCCATTGGCGCTCTGCGTAACCGGAAAGTTCTCCATTACCTCAAACTGAATAGGCCGTTTGAATTTGGCCAGTGTTTGGCAATGCTCCAACAGGGCGTTCGTGTTGACCAGCCCACTACGCGGGACGACAAAGGCAAAGGGTCGGGGGCCTCGCGGTGTCTCGATTGCAACAACTTGCGCAGCAGATACGCTGTTATGCTGTTGCAGATGCTCTTCAATTTCGAGCGGATTAACGAGAAAGCCGCCCAGCCGCAATACGTCACCCATTCGGCCCAGAAATTCAAAGCTGCCATAGCCTTCATCGACAGCCAGGTCACAGGTGATGAACCAACCATCTTCACTAAAGGCGTCATTGGTAGCTTGGGGGTTGTGGTCGTAGCCCAACATCAGGCTGGGGCCCTTGATCTGCAGGGAGCCGGCTTCGCCCTGTGGTAACACCTCGCCGGTTTCCGGGTCGCACACGCGGAACGTGGCTTCGGGTGACACACAGCGCCCGCCGCCTTTCATGCGGTCTTCACTGGCTTGCAATGCATCGCGCCGGGCGAACAGCGCCATGCATTCGCTCATGCCATATAGACCATAGAGCTGCAGGCCACGGGCATCGGCCCGGGCGGTAATGTCAGACAGGGCCGAATTAAAGGCGGCAAAGCCGATTTCCTTGAGCGCCTTGAAGGGCGGGGTCGCGTCTGTAGCGTTCAACAGGCGGTCGATCATGTCATCACTGCAGAACATACTTTCAATAGGGTGTTCCTGCAGCATGGTCAGTGCGCCTGGGACATCGATAGGGTCTATCAACACCAGGTGCGCGCCACCCGCCAGAATGCCCAGCGCCTGTGCCAGGCCGAACACGCCGCACAACGGTAGGGCCTGCAGGCTTCCATGGCGTTTGCCGGTCAGGCTCAAACTGTTGGCAACGTCAACCGCATGGGTGGCCAGGCTACCCTGACTTTGCAGCACCAGTTTGGGCGCGCTGGTTGTGCCGGATGTTGTGAAGGTCGCCATTGGTAAGTTGGCTGCGCCAGAGCAGGCTTCCATGGGCGCGGCTTGTTCCAGGGATGAAAAAGGCGTCAACGTGGCCTGCTCTAGGGGGCTTTGGGTCAGCCCATCGCCCGCATCAATGATATGCCGCATGCGGTCCAGAAGAGGTGATTCAATGGCAGCAAGTGTCTCGGCAACGGACCTGCCGCCAGTCTTACTCGCCAATAAAAGCCCTTTGGCCTCAGACCGATGCAGGATGTCACCAATCTCTGCTGGGCCAAACTTCGTGTTGATGGAAACACAAACAGCCCCCAGCCTTGCACAGGCAAAGAACGCCACCAGATATTCCAGCCGGTTTGGCAGCCAGAAACCCAGCCGGTCGCCAGGGCCAAAGCCCAGCTCGGCCAACCCCATGGCAACCCTTTTGCTTT
>JAURPT010000035.1 GCA_030836535.1 Alphaproteobacteria bacterium | reverse complement strand
GCCATCGCAGGTATCTTCCATGGGAGAACGCCAGAGTATCTCTCCGGTCGCCATGTCCAAGGCATGAAGGCCCGGATGGCGTTGACCCGTGAAAAAGCCGGAGGGATCTTCGCCACTGCCATCTTGCACGTCCGCAATCGGCACAAAGACTTTGCCGTTGGCGCTCGCGAGCCCGAAATTAACACCACCCAGGAGACTGCCGCGCCCCACTTTTGTCGCCCACACCAGCTCTCCTGTCAGAGGGTCGAGCGCGTATACGGTCCCAGACTTTTGCCCTGCGATCACAAGGTCTCGGCCGTCGCTGGTGGTGGCCAGTGTTGCTCCGGCCCCAAAATCAACGTCCGGGCCATTTTCCTCCGGACAATTTGGCCCGCTTTCGCTTGCTTTACCAGCAGTGGTCATGCCGCCCTTCACACAGGCCGTGTTCCAGGCGTCATTCTCGGTTGCCTGGAACACCCAGTTAACGGTACCGGTTTCCATATCAACAGCGATGATTGCATCGCTGGTGTCGGTAGCCGGGGAGGAATAGTTCTCGCCTGTGCCAAACAATATCTGGCGTCGTTTTTCATCGATTGCGGGGCTATTCCAGATGGGCGCACCTGACGGGGTCATACGTGTCGTGCCTGCGCTGGTGACCCCGGCTGGCGCAGGTTCTTCAAAGACCGAATAAGCCTGCCATTTTTTTGTCCCCGTGGCCGTGTCATAGGCCACGATGGATCCCCGGAAGGTGCAGCATTCGTAATCCGGGTTCATGGCCGGATTTACTTCCAGCGACGAGATTGGGACATACAGCACGCCGTCATGCAGGGTTGGCGCGCCCGTCATGGTCGCACTGGGATGATCATCTGGCCGATCGCGCCACAACAATTCGCCTGTGCGGGCGTTGACTGCGTAGACATAGCCTATGAGGTCTCCGAAATAGGCTATCGGCTGTGCGCTTTGATCCCCCGCTTCCCACGGTGAAATGACAATCCCGTTGCGGACTTCTGCGGTTGCAGAAAACACCCACTTTACGCACGCAGTTTCCTGGTCTAGGGCGTAGACATTTCCGTTATGGCTACCCGCGATCACTGCTCCACCTGCGATCGCAGGTTGTGAGCGAACGCGTAGTGCATCTGGAAAGGCAAAAGCCCATTTCAATTTCAGGGTGTCGACATTGTCGCGTGTAATAGCTGTCTGCGAAGTATCAATATATCGTGTGTTGCCGCGGGCAATGCCCCAACCAGTCCAGGCTGGTGGCTGGTTCATATCCAATCCTATTGCACCATCTGCACACATTGCTGGTGCCGGTATGGTGCCCAGTGAGCCCATGCGTTTGTCGGCGAGGTATTCTGCCACGTGTACTCTGTCCTCGTGGCTCAGGTTCTCGGCCTGCATTTGCATCGTACCTTCAGTGAGGGCCTTGTAGATGGATTCGGCAGACATCAAGCGGATCATGGATTTATGCGGGCCACGATTGACTCCCCCGTCATGGCATCCGGCGCAGTTTTCTTCATAGACGGCTTCGCCAGCCGGTTCGTCCAGATTGCGTCCGTAACCGTAGCTATGGTATTCGGCCCGTTCAGAGGCCTGTGGAGAGACGTTTTGAGGCTGAATGGATTCTTCGCATGCAGCCAGAGCCAACAGCAGCGAGCAAGCCAGCCCCGTATTGATGGCAATTTTTGTAGTTTTTCTCACTCTCAAGGTCTCTCTCCAACGGGCTAAAATCTTCAATTCTGTGGCACGAGTGCCTGTTGTGCATCTTCAATGATCATGTCTGCGCCTTTTTCACCGATCATCATCGTTGCAGCCGCTGTATTGGCGGACGGAATGGTCGGCATGATCGAGGCATCAACGACGCGCAGTCCCTCGACGCCATGCACACGCAGGCGCGGGTCTACAACATTGGATCCGTCACTCTGCAGACCCATGCGACAACTGCCGACCAGATGAAAGCTGGTTGCACCAAAGTTGCGGGCAAAGTCCATCAGCTCATCATCAGACTGAAATTCACTGCCTGGCAGCATTTCTTGGTCAATGAGGGATGCCAGCGGTTCGACCGCCAACAAGGTGCGCGCGGCGCGCATGGCGGTCAACAGGACCGGGCTGTCGGCAGGATCTGACAGGTGGCGCGGGTTGAAATGGGGGGCATCCAGCGGGTCATTGCTGGCGATGCGAACATAGCCCGAACTGTGCGGACGCATTTGCCAGGTACCGACAGTGAAGCCCGGAAAATCGTCAAGCACGCCAACCATACCCGCTTTGTAACTGGCGGGCGCAAACAGCAATACATAGTCCGGGTTGTCCAACTCGGGCGTGCTTTTGCCAAACACATGCACCCGGCCGGGGCTGATGGCCAGCAGATTGGGTCGCCGAAACAGCCAACGGATGGCCTGGCCTACCAACGGAAGTCCCGTTGTGTACTGGTTGATGCTTTTCAGTCCGGGTTTGGCCCGGGCCACAATGCGGGGACTGAAATGGTCTTTCAGGTTCTCGCCAACTGCTGGCAGGTCTGCAACGAGCGAAATGCCGTGTTCAGCCAGAAGGGTGGCAGGGCCGATGCCACTGAGCTGCAGCAATTTGGGAGAATTCAGCGTACCCGCGGACAGGATCACTTCGCGTCCGGCCATGACGACGCGGTCCTGGCCCTTTTGGCGATAGTTGACGCCTTTGGCACGGTTGCCTTCAAACTTGATCGAGGTGGCCAGGGCGTTGCAGCGTATATCCACCTTGAATTTACGCTGTGCTGGGCGCAGGTACGCCGTCGCCGTGCTGACACGCCAGCCATTGGCTATCGAGCTTTGATACCGGCCGACGCCTTCCTGCGAAGCGCCGTTGTAGTCGGGGTTAGGCGGATAGCCGATATTGATCGCCGTATCATGGAACGCCTGTTCCAACTCTGTCGGCCATTCGGTGTTCGTGACCGTCAAGCGCCCATCCGTACCTCGAAATGAAGGGTCGAACGAGGCGCCAATACGTTTTTCGGTGCGCTTGAAATAAGGCAGTACGTCGTCATAGGACCAACCAGTATTTCCCGCTTGGGCCCAATCATCAAAATCTGCGGCTTGTCCGCGATTATAAATCATACCATTGATTGAACTGGAGCCGCCCAGCGTCTTGCCCTGGGCATAGACGATAGAGCGATCAGCAATGCCCGGTCCAGGGTCGGAGCTGAATTGCCAGGTGACCTTGGGGTCGTTGAGTGTCCTGGAGAACCCGGCAGGGATATGGATAAATGGGTTGCGGTCCGACGGCCCGGCCTCCAGCACACACACGCTGTGACCAGCCTCGCCAAGGCGCCATGCAATGATACCGGCTGCAGTGCCGCCACCGACAATCACAAAATCGAAAATATCTGCCTGGGGTTTGGCCATGGCGTAATCCTGCGCTATTCGGACTTTCTTCTAAAGGGCTTCCACCTGGGCTTGCGTTTCTCGAAAAAGGCGTCCGCCCCTTCCTTGAGATCATTGCCAAAGAAGAACGGCAGGTTCAAAAATTGGGCTGCATCGATGGCTTGTGCGGCAGGCATATCCGACAACAGAGTAAAAGCGCGGCGGCCCAATGCAATGGCCGTTGGGCTGGTTTTTTCAAAGCGCCGTGCATAGTCCTCTACAATGGCGTCCATATCAGCTTTGTCCTCGGCCAGCTTGTTGACGAAACCAAGCCGATAGGCCTCGACGGCGTCAATCGCGTCGCCTGTCATCATCATCTCCAGCAGATGCTTGCGAGGGATGGACCGGGAAAGCTGGGCCACGATGATCATCGGGAAAAGTCCGATCTTGACCTCGGGCATGGCAAATTGTGCGTCCTTGATAGCGACAATGATATCGCACATCCCGGCCAGCCCCATGCCACCCGCCATGGCCGGTCCGTTGACGGCCGCTATCACGGGCTTGTCGGCGGCCAGCATGGCTTTGTGTGCATCCACAATTGCGGTCGGCCAGGCGTAAGCTTCGTCACCTGACATGGACGACAAGGCGTGCATTTGCTTGAGGTCACCACCGGCGCAAAAGGCATCTCCTACGCCCGTAATGACAATGCTGCGGACTTGCTCATCGCGGAAATGATGGTGCAGGCTCTCAAGCACCTCGCTGGCGGTTGCATTGTCGAGCGAGTTGCGGGCGTCTGGCCTGTTCAGTGTGATCTTGCCGAGGCTGCCACTCCGTTCAACGAGAATGTTTTTCCATTTCGCCATTCGTCATTCCTTCCCGACCAAAAGCACATCGACGGCGCGGACGCCCTTGCCTTGTTCCAACACTAACAAGGGGTTGAAGTCTGCTTCGACCAACCAATCCTGCTGAGTGGCCCCGAAGATCGATACATCCGCGATCGTCTGCGTCAGGGCCTCGACATCGCATGGTGCCATGCTGCGATATCCGTAGAGAAGCGCCTTGCCTTCCAGTTCGTCAATCATTTCACGGGCGGTGGCGGTGTCAACGGGGGCAGGCCTGATGGCAACGTCTTTGAGCAACTCTGTGAGGATGCCACCAAGCCCAACCACAACAAAGGGGCCGAGGTCAGGGTCGTTCTTCAGGCCGAGGATCATCTCGGTGCCGCCTGTGACCTGTTCTTGTACCAAAACACCGTCGGCGTCATCGCCGTCAAGATAGGCCCGCGCATTCGCCATCAACGTGTCAAATCCGGTGCCGGTCTCTTGAGGGGTGTGAATGTCGACAAGCACGCCGCCGGCCTCTGTCTTGTGCGGAATGCGATCACTGATTATTTTGAGCACAACCGGAAAACCCAGGGTCGTTGCGGCCTCTATAGCGGACGCCTTGTCGAGGGCCACTGTTTCACGGACCAGTGGCATCCCCGCCTTGGCGACAAGTTGCTTGGCCGTCTCATCTGGCACCACGCCTTGCGGGCGTTGGTCACTGGCAGGGGCCGCCAATTGTTCGGGTTCTGATTGCGTGGCTGCGTGGTTGTGTCGCCACCAGGTCAATCGATCCGTCGCGGCATACAGGTCATTCAAATTGTCGAACACAGGCACGTTGTATTGTTCGTAGATCTTGGCCTCGTCGCCCCAGATGGTGCCATCCATGGCGTAGATCGCCAGCGGCGTCGCGCCCGGCTGTGCGGCGCATTCACCCAACATCTGACTGGCGGCCACACCGGCATTGGCGGTCAGGTGCTTACGCGCGTATATGATGGTGCCTATATCAGGTTCACTCGAAAACCCTTCATACACCGACTTTGCCAGTGACGGGTTGGTCGCGATTTCGCCAGTCAGGTCGCACGGGTTAAACCCCTTGCCGAACTTCAGCTGGGCATTGAGGGCGGCCTCTGTTGCCGCGCTGACACTGGGGACGGGGACAGACAGCTCACTTGCTTTGTCCGCAAGCGCTGCGGCCTGGCCACCAGAAACTGAAATGATGCCGACGCCGCTGGTGGCGGGTGGTCCCTGGGTCAGGTAAAGTTTTGCAACAGCAACCATCTCGCTGAGTTCGCTGACGCGGATGACGCCGCTATCGGCAAACAGGGCGTCATAGAGTTGGTCCGAGCCTGCAAGCGACCCGGTATGAGCCGCCGCCCGGCGCGCGCCCTGTTCGCTGCGTCCCACCTTGATCAGGACAATGGGTTTGCCAAGTTCTGCGGCCAATCTGGCAACTTTTTTGAAGTCTTCTGGCCGTCGTAGAGACTCGACGAATGACAGGATAATTTTCACGGCCGGGTCCTGCACCATCACGGACATATAGTCGGCAAGGCCCAGGTCAATCTCATTGCCCGCGCTGGCATAATAACGACAGCCGATGCCCGCAAGCTTCAGCCGATAGAGGAGGGAACTGGCGGTCGCACCACTTTGCGTCACCAGCCCCAGGGACCCTGAGTTGATCCCCTCGTCAAACAGCGGCTGGATCGAGGCTATTGCACCAGTTTCAATATTGGCCATGCCGTCGGTGTTGGGTCCCATGATCCGAAGACCGTTCTGGCGGGCATAATCCGCAATCTCGCGCTGGCGCTGGGCGCCTTCTTCGTTGATCTCGCCAAACCCCTGGGTCGGAAGCACGACAGAGCGGACGCCCGCGGCAACGCAATCGCGCACGGCGTCGAAAGTTTTTTCGGCATTGAGAGCAATAACAGCGAGGTCAACGGGTTCAGGGATGTCGCCGATCGTGTCGTAGCAGCGATGGCCTTCGATCTCGTCCCTTGTCGGGTTTACCGGAAACACGTTGCCGGAAAAACCAGTGACGTTCAGCAGTTTGATGGGCCACCAGCTCAGGGCACCAGGTCGCGATGACGCACCGATGACCGCTACGGAGGTGGGGTTGAACAGGCGCTCTACATCGCCCTCCGCGCCGGTGACATCAAGCATTCGCAGTGGCTTTTCTGTGGCGATCCATGGGCTTCCAGCCCAATGCATCATCGGCAATCAGGATGCGCTGGAGATTGGCTGATCCTTCGCCGGTCTGCCACAGTTTGGCGTAATTGAGGTAGATCGAGATAGGCAGCTCATCTGAAAACGCATAGCCGCCAAATATCTCTGTCGTCGCCTGCGCCGCGCGATTGCAAACTTCGCCGGCAAAATATTTGGCGATGGCCGCTTCGCGTGTCGCAACGGTTCCTGAATCAAACATTCTGGCCGCCTTGTAGACCAGCTCTGTTGCGGCCGCGACCTCTGCGGTCATGTCGGCAATCTGGTGCTTGATCATCTGGAAGGATCCAATTTTTTCGCCAAATGCGGTACGCAGGTCAGCGTACTCCACCGAGGCATCGAGGCAGGCGCGGGCCAGCCCCAAAGACCGCGACGCGACCACGAGGCGACCAAAATCCATCGCGTTCATGGCCACTTTGAATCCTTCGCCCTCATTACCCAGCATGCGATCAGCCGGGACGCGCATGTCGGTAAAGGTCAGGCTATTGGTCGGCATCAAACTGCCGAGGACACGACATTTCACCCGGCTTGCCTCGAACCCTGGAGTTTTTGTGTCAACCAGAAAGGCGCTGACACCCTTGTGTTTGGCGCTGGTGTCGGTCTTGCAAAAGACGATGACCACATCCGCGACATTGGCATTGGTGATCCACATTTTACTGCCATTGATGATATAGTCGTCACCATCTTTTACCGCGGTGGTGCGCATGGCGCCCAGCAGGTCTGTGCCACCATCTGGTTCAGTCATGGCATTACTGCCCAGCACCTGACCGGCAATAAGGCCGGGGACATATTTATCGACCTGGTCGGGACGGCCCCAGTTCTTGATGGTCAACGGCACGGTGGCTGCCTGCAGGTTCATCGCTGCACTGATGGGTGGATAGGCGTAGGCCAGTTCTTCTGCGACCAGCGCGAGCGCTTCAAACCCCATGTTGGAGCCGCCTTGATCTTCGGGGAAGATACATCCAAAGGCGCCGAGTGCGCCGAGCTCCTGATAGAGCTCGCGGGGGAATTCTCCCGTTTCTTCCAGCGCGAAGATCTGTGGTCTGATGGTCTCCCGGCCGAATTTCCGGATCACGTCACGCAGCGCAGCAAGCTCCTCGGCAGAGGCAGGGCTGGTGGGGCTGGAACTTTCGTCATTCATCGTCAAGCTCCATCCGCAGCAACCACGTATACATGACTTTGCCAAGGTGGTCGGACCTCAGCGACAAGGTGCCGCCGCCATCGAGCGCACCCTTGCACACGAAATTCAGGGCCCTGATGTTGGGTAATTCGTAGCGCTCAATATCACCCTTGATCATGTCGCCGAAATGCTGGTGCATGCGCGCGGGCGTGACCTGCTGGCACAGCGTTGTGTAGGCCGCATCATCGCGTGCAATCAGGCCGATATTGCAAATGTCACCTTTGTCACCTGAGCGGCCATGGGCAAGGTCCCATACACGAAGGGTCATGGCTGCACCTCCCTGACCGTAGTTTTGGTCGTGATGAGCTCTCGCGGGATCAGGCAGGGCCAGATGCCGTACAACTCTTTGATCGGCGGGCGCGTGCCGATGCCGCTGGCCCCGGCCGGGCCGTTATTGTAAAGCGGCACGCTTTCGGTAAACACCTTGCGGGCCTCTTCTTTGGTGGGACAACGCGCGGCAAAGCGAACAACAATTTCCTGCAGGTCCGGGTCGTCGGGTGGATCGACCACTTCAGGGCCCCACATGGAATTGTGCCCAACATATTCTACTCGTGTATCCTCTGCCTGGAAGTCGACCTGCTCTAGCCGCTCGTTCAGGAATTCCAGGCCCGCTTTCGCCTTCTTGACAGCGTCGGGCCATGTGTAGGTGAATTGCGCTTCGCCAACAAAACCAGCGCGATAGCCCATATTAACCTTGAGCGTCGCAGGGGCAGGCTTGCCTTTGACGTTGTGAATGTGCACCTGGTCAGGCCCCACCTGATCAAGCTTGATCTGGCTGACATCTGCGACAACATCAGCGGTCAAATAATTGGCAGGGTCGAGCACTTCATAAACCAGTTGTTCGCTGACCGTACCGACGGTAACGGCCCCACCGGACTGAGGCGTTTTGCTCAAAATTGCTTCGCCATTTTCCGTAACGGTCGTCACCGGATAGCCCAGCGAGGCCAGCCGTGGCATGTCATGCCATCCACCCGAATAAAGCCCGCCGGTTGCCTGTCCACCACATTCGATGCAATGGGCCACGCCGGTGCCAGCCCCAAGGCTTTGCCAGTCATCGGCAGCCCAGCCAAGTTCGTGCCGCATTGGCCCCAAATACAACGCGGCATCTGTCACGCGTCCGCAAATAACGATATCGGCACCTTGTTCGAGAGCCTCAACAATGCCGTCGCAACCAATGTAGACATTGGCGTGGGTCACCTTGTCACGGATTTCAGCCATTTTCTGGCCCGTATCCGTGTTGATGAATTCTTCTCCGTCGGCGAGCAAATCGTCAATCCGGTCGAGGATGTCGTCACCGGTGACGGTCGCTACCTTCATGCCGTGCAGCCCCAACTCGCGGCAAAGCTCCATGACCTGTTCGGTGCAAGCTTCGGGATTGGACCCGCCAGCGTTGGAAATGATCTTGATGCCACGTTCATGGCATTTTGGCAGCACCCCGCGCAGGAAAGGAATGATGTCAGTTGTGTATCCCAGATCCGACTTACGGGCCTTTTGTTTGTTGAGGATCGACATGGTCAGTTCGGCCAGGTGATCGCAGCACAGATATTGGATGTCAGCGCGTTCTACCATATCGATGGCTGGCCGCAGGGCATCACCCCAAAAGGCCAATCCTGTTCCCAGTTTTACGCTTTTCATGCCTGTTTCCCCTTGGTGAACCCGGTTCATCGGCCCCTGAACAGAGCCAATTATCACAAACTATGATAACTATACGCATGTTTATGCATGAGGCAACCAAACTCGCCTATTGCAAGAGCCAAAAACCTAAGGTTGATGTGGGTTGTGCCAGCGGTGCCTTATTGCCAGGTGACAATTTCATCCATCAGGGCCGGATAACGTTCTTCGACATATTGAACATATTCAACCATATGGTCGCGCATCAATTGCTCGGCTGTGCCACGGTCGCCTGCGGCTATGGCCTCGGCGATGGCTTCATGGGCTTTGACGACATCATCGCGCTTTTCCGGCGGAAACAGCAGGCCGACCACTCGTTCGTGAAAGATGTCTTCGATGGCATGGCTGACTAGGCTAAGTATCCGGTTGCCTGACATTGCGGCGACCTGCCGATGAAACCCTGCACTTGTAAGCAGATAGGCACCGTCATTTTCGGTTGAGGTGCGGGCGGCCAACAGATCCTTCGCCTGGTCGGGGTCACATCGGTCAGCGGCCAACCCCGCCAACATGGGTTCCAGTTCCAGACGGGCATCGATGACTTCGCGAAAGCTGACGCTGCTGGCCTGGAAAAACACTGTAGCCATGCGGCCGAAGTCCTTGGTGGTGGCTCCTTCTACAACGGGTCCACCCCCGATGCCGGCCTTGAGACTGATAATGCCGTGGACTTCCAAAATCCGAAGTGCCTCGCGCAGGGAACCGCGGCCAACGCTATATTCCTTCTGCATTTGGGATTCACTCGGCAACTGGCTGCCAACAACCATTCCCTGATTTGATATTCGGGTCAGGATGTCCTTGGCTAGCGTCTCCGCTAATTTTGATCCGCGTTTCAATTTGGACAGAATTTCGTACCTTTGAGTGTCTTGTTTGTATACAGCTTGGTGAATGTGATCGGTAACTCAGTGCTCAAAAAAGCGTTGCACAGGCCGGTGTTGAACTCAAGATTTGCCTAATAGTGGGGTAAATTGATCGGGATTGGAGATGGGGATGGATCGAATTCAATCCATTGCGGCGGCTCGATTTGCAATTGAGGACGTTATGTTGCGATACGCTGAAGGTATCGACGTTGGCGATATCGAAACTGTTGGTGAGGTATTCGCTGAAGGTGAGTTGGTGATGCCCGACGGGTCAAGTCTGGTCGGTCAAACGCAGGTGTTCGAGCATTTTTCCAACCTCATTATTTTTTATGATGAAGATGGCCATATGGTGCCGTACCGGCGCCTTGCGTGTACACCCCGCACTCGCCACCTAACCAGCAATATCATTTACGACTTCAACGAAGCGGTAAACCATGCCGGAGTTCGCAGCTACATAACCTGCTATCAAACTGTTGAAGGCCGTAACGAAATCATATTCGGCGGTCGCTATGTCGATGTTTTTGCCCTGGCCCAAAAGGGATGGCACCTGGTTCGTCGCGAAATATTGGGGGATAATGTTGGCGACACAAGTGCGCATCTGAAGAGTTAATGCTATGGGCCCCCAATTGATCGGGGCGCCTTTCTTTGGGCCGGATGCTTGATCTCGAACCTGTTTCCTCTGACAATGATTGGTATCTTGGTTTCTTGGAGCATTCGATGCCTGCTGATCCTGATCTGGAATCCGACCCTCAGCGTCTTCACGATAAATATCTTCTCGAGCGCGACAAACGCCTGCGGCCCGAGGGCAAAGCCCAATACATCCCCGTCGACGACGAATTTGCGGATTTTGGGGATGATCCTCATGTCGAGCCGGGTTTCCAACGAGCCCCCATTTCTGAAGATGTCGAGGTTGCCCTCATCGGCGGCGGGCATGCTGGCCTGCTTGCCGGCCATGCGCTACGAGACGCGGGCATCGACGATTTTCGTATTATCGAGAAGGCTGGTGATTTTGGCGGCACCTGGTACTGGAACCGTTACCCCAACTGCCGGTGTGATGTTGAGTCCTATATATATCTGCCGCTGGTTGAACAATTCGGCGAGATGCCGACGGAGAAATATGTCCGGTCGTCGGAGATCCTGGCCCACGCCCAGCGGGTGGCGCGGCAACTTGATCTCTATCCACAGACGCTTTTCCAGACTGCCGTCAGCGAATTGATATGGGATGAAGAGGTTGAGCGTTGGATCATTGGCACAGACAGGGGCGATACAATCCGGGCCAAATTTGTCACCCTTGGTAGTGGGCCTCTGAACCGGCCAAAACTGCCGGGCATTCCCGGCATTGAGACTTTCAAAGGCAAAGCCTTTCATACGTCGCGTTGGGACTACGAGTACACCCTTGGGGACGAAACCGGTGACCTGGCAGGCTTGAAGGACAAGCGTGTTGCGATCATCGGAACCGGGGCAACAGCTGTTCAAGCGATTACCGCACTGGGGGAATCCTGCGGCCACCTCTATGTCGTACAACGCACACCGGCTGCGGTGGAAGCGCGCAACAATCGCCCGACCGATCCCGGATGGTGGGACAATATGCAGCATCCAGGGTGGTGGGAAAGGCGCGCCAGGAACTTCGATGGATTTTCGGTCGGCGAGGTCCAGAACAAAGATCTTGTTGCCGATGGCTGGACAACGAGTTGGGCCAAGTTCTCGGAGGCATCGCGCGCGACGGCCGCTGAAGCCGAGGCGTCCCCTGTCTCGATCGAACAGCGCGTCGACTACGAAAAAATGGGCGCTATTCGCGCGCACATTGACCTAGTCGTGCAGGACCCCGACACAGCTGCGGCGCTCAAGCCCTATTACAACTGGTTTTGCAAGCGGCCGCTTTTTCATGACGGCTATTATGAAACCTTCAACAGGCCGAACGTCACACTGATCGATACCCAGGGGAAAAGCCTCGATTTGATCACCGAAAACTCGATCGTCTATGACGGTCAGGCCTATGAGGTCGACTGCATTATCTATGCCTCGGGGTTTGAAGCTGCGGCTCCATCAAATCGTTCCGGCGGCTTCACGCTCGTTGGCAAAGGCGGCAAGACCATTGAAAAACACTGGGATAGCGGCATGCGGACGCTGCACGGCATGTTCGTTCATGGCTTTCCCAATTTGGGGATTATTCATGGCATTAAACAGGCTGCCACGACCTGGAACGGCACTTATATTTTGACCAAACATACGCGACACTTTGTTGACCTTGTTCGGCGATGCCGCGAGCAAAATGTGTCCTCGTTTGAAGCCACAGCCAAAGCAGAAGACGCATGGCTCGCCGAACTGGCAGATAAGGCTACCGCAGATCTCGAGTTTCTGGCCGAGTGCACGCCAGGCTATATCAATAATGAAGGACAAGACCTCTCGGAAGCCATTTATTCCAGCACCTATGGTCCGGGCGTGTTCGAGTATCTAAAGGTGCTGGAACGCTGGCGAGAAGCAGACCTGCAAAATGATCTTGAGCTCACCTATGATTGAGGGGTGTTACGAGAGGCCAATCGGCAAGCCCGCGATCAACGCTGCTAGCCCAGATAGCTTGGGGACGGGCCGGCCGGCGAATTCTTGAACAGTGGTTCGGTATTGAAGCTGATCTTCATGTCTGGCACCACCTCGATGACCACGCGACCCTCTGATGCGCCCAGGAATTCGGCGAATGCCGCAGCCTGGCTAGCATCATGCGGCCTCAGGACATTGGCCAACTCTGTGTTCATCCACTGATTGGTTTCTGCGTCGTCATGAAGGATTGCCGTGCCTTTATACGTTAGTGCCTGGCAAAGGGGAATTGTCGTGCCTCGGCTTGAGATAGTGAGCGCTACACGGGGCCGCGCCTCGATTGCGGGGACACGGGCCCGATTGCGGGTTGCAGTCAGCCAAAACCGTTCTTTACGCCAAACGTAATTCATGATCACGCCAATGGGCTCGCCCTTCGAATTGGTCCACATAAAACTGCACTCGGTCTGCTTGTCGAGCAGTGATGCTTCTTGCTCTTCAGTTAACGTAAAGCTCGTCATATCCTCGTAATTGTCGACATAGTCCTTTTCACTCACATTTTCCTCCCCGATAAATGCTCCCTGATCACAGCCCCTCCATGAACAGCCTGGTCGATCATACTCTGCCTCTGGTACGGGTCAATCCAGCGCTGGAGTAACATTCTAATTCTTCTCGACTCCCCAAATCTATCCGTGCCAGCATGCTCTTATGAATAATGAAACACTCCAACAGATAAATGATCGCCAGGCGATCACCGATGGGCTGCACTGGTACACCAAATGGGTTGACCGGAACCGCGTCGACAAACAGGTCGAGATCTTTGCCGAGGACGGTCGGATATGCTTCGGCGGCGATACATGGACGCAGGGTCGCGCTGCTATTGAGGCGCTGATCCACCCCTTGGTCCAGGTCTATTCGGCGACGCATCATTACATTACCAATATAGAGATCACCTTTGAGGGTGCCGACAACGCGAGCTCCCAATGTTACCTTCATGCTT
>JAURPT010000034.1 GCA_030836535.1 Alphaproteobacteria bacterium | reverse complement strand
GTGACTCATACCCAAAAACCTAAAAAGCCAGGCCCTTGGGGAGAGCCTGGCTAGTATCTTAGGGAAGACTTCATGTCTTGGGAGACAAGAAGGGAGGGCCCGTCAAACGGGGAGGGAGTGGGCCGCTCCAAGTAACTTTCAATATGAGGAAAGCCACCGTGTCGGACGTTATATCGTCGCGACGCGATCTTAGTACGACGCCAAGGCGGCCGACACCACTGCCAAGACATCAGATTAGATATGCATAAATTGCATGGGTAAAAAGTGATCCAAATTTGGACCGAATCTGGACGCGCTATTCGGTGAAGTGCGCGCTTTGCACCTGGCCGAGCAGAAAGTCGCGGAACAAGGTAATGCGTTTTACATTCCGCAACTCTTCGGGATAGACGAAATAGGTTTGGAATTTTGGGCCTTCCAAATCATCCAATACCTGGACAATGCGGTCGTTCGTTTGGGTCAGGTAGTCCGGCAGGGCAGCAAGGCCCACACCGCTTTCAACGGCCTGCAACAGGCCATAGACGTTGTTGACGACCAGCATGGGTTCACGGGGTGGCTCCGCCCCGCCTGCATGGGTGATCCAGTTCAAATCCTGCAGAGCGCGCGGCGCCTCCGGCCCATAGGAGATGATGGCATGGTCATCCAGCTCTGCGGCTATTTGTGGCGTCCCATGTTCTTCCAGGTATTCCGGCGAGGCGTAGATATTGTAATTCACCGTGGCGAGTGACCGCTGGATCAAGTCTGCCTGATGCGGCGCATGGAAGCGGATAGCGACGTCTGATTCGCGCATCCCGACATCAATCTCGGTATCGGACAGCAGCAGGTTAATCTTGATGGCCGGGTAGGTCTCCATGAACGTGCGCAAATGAGGCACCAGCCACGTAGACCCGAACGCCACTGTTGTCGTGACGTTCAACTGGCCGGCCTCCTGTGACCGGCTGTCCATCAGCGCGGCCTCAGTGCGTTCCAGCCGCGTATAAACATCCGTCACGGCTCTGTAGAGCGTTTCACCCTGTTCGGTCAGCAACAGGCCGCGGGGGTGACGGTGAAACAGAGAGAAGCCCATGCTGTCTTCCAGCCCCTGCACCTGTCGGCTGATCGCTGACTGGCTCAGGTTCAGGCGTTCACTGGCATGCGTGAAGCTGCCAGCGTCGGCCACGATGTAGAATGTCTTCAGCTTGTCCCAATCCATAAGCCCTCCCGGCCGGTTGGTGATTACCTATTCCGCTGCCTGTTGTGCTTCGGCTTCCGATTCGGCGATGAACTTTTCTGCCTCAAGAGCGGCCATGCAGCCCATGCCGGCAGCTGTCACTGCTTGGCGGTAAATCTTGTCGGTTACGTCGCCTGCTGCGAACACACCAGGGACGGATGTACAGGTGCTGTCAGCAGCCTTTACGATGTAGCCGCCGTCGTCGATATCCAGCTGGCCGGTGAACAGCTCTGTTGAGGGCGCATGGCCGATGGCAATGAACACGCCATGGGCTGGCAGCTCACTTGTGTCGCCCGTCTTCACATTCTTCAGGCGTATACCGGTGACGCCAAACGGGTCCTCTTCACCAAGGATTTCATCAACAATCGAATCCCAGACCACTTCGATTTTTTCGTGAGCCAGCAGGCGCTGTTCCAGAATCTTTTCGGACCGCAGGGCATCGCGCCGGTGGACCAGCGTTACCTTGGAGGCGAAATTCGTCAGGAACAGAGCTTCTTCAACAGCCGTGTTGCCGCCGCCAACGACGATCACTTCTTTTTCGCGGTAGAAAAAGCCATCGCAGGTGGCACAGGCCGAGACACCAAAGCCCTGATATTTGTCTTCACTTTCCAGCCCCAGCCATTTGGCCTGCGCGCCGGTGGAGATGATCACACTGTCAGCAATATAGGTGTCGCCCGAATCACCCTGTACCACGAAGGGCCGCGTCGACAGGTCAACCGAGGTGATGCTGTCGGAGATCATCTTGGTGCCCACGTGTTCGGCCTGGGCTGCCATCTGTTCCATGAGCCAGGGGCCCTGGATGACATCGGCGAAACCGGGATAGTTTTCTACATCGGTGGTGATGGTCAGCTGGCCGCCGGGCTGCAGGCCCTGCACCAGAACAGGTTCCAGGCAGGCGCGGGCTGCATAAATGGCCGCTGTGTAACCAGCCGGGCCAGAGCCAATAATCAGGACCTTGCTGCGGATTTCCTCGGTCATCTGGGGGTGTCCTCGTGTGTTATATCGTTGTGGCCTGGTAATGTAGTGATGAAGCGCGTCACCAACAAGTGATGTATGCATTCAATGCATAAGGAAGCCTGATCCTTGCCGGATGCATCGCCTGAGACGCGATAAAGAGTTGCAAAATTACGCATATTTGTAATATTATTACCCTCACGCGGGCCGAGGAGGTTCGGCCGCCATTCAGAATTTTGAGAAGACGCGCTGTCATGAAGCTTGATGCAACAGACCTGAAGATACTTGAGCTCTTGCAGGCCAATGGCCGCATCACCAATGTGGAGCTGTCGCGCCAGGTTGGCATCTCTGCGCCACCTTGCCTGCGGCGCGTTCGGGCGCTGGAAGAAAATGGTTATATTGAAGGCTACCATGCACGGCTGGACCATCAGGAACTCGGCTATGGGCTGACGGTATTTGCCATGGTGGGCCTGCACTCCCAGGCCGAAGCCGACCTTGTGGCCTTTGAAGAGCTGGTCGCCAAATGGCCGCTGGTGCGTGAGTGCCATATGCTGAACGGCGAAATTGACTTCATGCTCAAGATTGTGGCCCACGACCTGAACGAATTTCAGTCTTTCCTGACGTCGGAACTGACGCCGGCCCCCAATGTGGCGAGCGTTAAGACCGCCCTGACGATTCGGAGCGCAAAAGTGCTGCCCAGCGTACCCTTCGACTACACCCCTGCAGAATAATGAGCAGCCAGCCGGTTCAGGCTAATGCTGCAGCTTTCAACCCGGATGGGCTGGACCTGGTAAAGGCAGCGGGGCTGGAGCGGGTTATTGGCGCGTCACTGGAACGGGTCTGGGAAAATGTAGCGGATTGGGAACATCTGCCCTGGCTGCACCATTCAAGTTTTTCATCGATCGACTTGCAGGATGCTGCCACTTGGGGCTGGCGCGCCAAACTTGGGGCGGCGGGCGGCGAGTCGGTGGTGGAGCTGGTGATGGACAAACCGGCCAGCCAATATGTTGCCCGTACCCTGGAAGGCAGCTTGAAGGGCATGGAAATCTGGACCGTGCTGACACCAGTCTCGACCCATGAAACGGCAATTGATGTTTCTTTCCACGTACCCACCATGGGTGACGATATCGTTGAACGGCTGGGCGCTGCACTTGAAGCGTCCTACCAGACCCTGTGGGATGAAGATGAAGCCATGATGCAGGCACGCGAAAAAGCACTATCAGATGCCCCCGCTGGCGCCGCACCGGTTGTGTTGGGCCGCCGCGACGACGTGTTGGCCAAACTACCCATGGCGGTGGATTTGGGTGGGCGGCTGATTCGTCTCGAGCGTGTCGACGACCAGGTGATTGCCTTCAGGGCAACCTGTCCGCATATGCTGCGGCCGTTGGATGACTGCCCCAATGTGGATGGCACCATCACCTGCCCATGGCATGGCTATACGTTCGACCTGCGTACGGGGTTGTCGCCGCAGACGGAACTGCGTCTGCTGGATGATTTTGGGTTGGAAGATGAAGAGGGCGTGTTGACCCTCAAACCCATCTAAACATATTTGACCGAGAGAATCTCGTAGGCGCGCTGGCCACCGGGGGCCGCGAAGTCGACATCGTCGCCTTCGCTCTTGCCGATCAGGGCTCGGGCGAGGGGTGAAATGATAGAAAGGCGTCCTTCCTTGATGTTGCTCTCGACTTCACCAACGATCTGGTAGGTGCGTTCTTCGTCGGTTTCGATGTCGACCAGTGTGACGGTGGCGCCGAATTTGATGGTGTCGCCTGACAGGGCGCTGACGTCGATCACTTCTGCGCGGGCGATCAGATCTTCAATTTCAGTAATCTGACCTTCGATGAAGGATTGGCGTTCCTTGGCGGCATGATATTCCGCATTTTCTGACAGGTCGCCATGGGCGCGTGCTTCAGCAATTGCCGCAATAACGGCCGGGCGTTCTTCAGTCTTGTAGCGCTTCAGGTCGGACTCAAGGCGTTCAAGCCCAACCAGCGTCATAGGAACTTTTTCCATCTTATCCTCAGTAGGCCCGCCAGGAGTGATGCGGGTCGTCCATTAAAAAGGTGCCGGGGCAATGCCCCGGCTTCCGCTTACTGCGGCGAACCAGAATAGGATTGCAAGCTGGCGACATCAAGGCTTCCTGTGCACAGGGTCTTGATGGCAGCAGCAGCGGCAATAGAACCTGCTGTTGTCGTGTAATAGGGGATGCGTTCCAGAAGGGCCGTCTCGCGGATGGAGAAACTGTCTTCAATCGCCTGGGTGCCGGCTGTTGTGTTGAACACCAGGTGAATGTCGCCATTCTTCATGGCATCCACAATATGTGGGCGACCTTCACGCACCTTGTTGATGCGTTCAACAGCAATGTCATGTTCGGCAAGATACTCTGCCGTGCCATCGGTTGCGACGATCTTGAAGCCAAGATCCTGCAGCGCCTTGACCGGTTCCAGGAACTCCTGCTTGTCACCCTGTTTGACGGAAACAAAGACAGAGCCTGTCTTGGGCAGGTTGGTGCCGGCACCCTGTTGAGACTTGGCAAAGGCGCGTTCGAAACTGGTGTCGAGGCCCATCACTTCGCCGGTTGAGCGCATTTCCGGGCCCT
>JAURPT010000033.1 GCA_030836535.1 Alphaproteobacteria bacterium | reverse complement strand
GATCTACAATTTCGGTATGCCCATGGGCCCGTTCACCATGGGTGACCTGGCTGGTCTGGATGTTGGATGGCGCGCCCGCCAGGACAACCCGGACCTGTTTCCGATCGACGAAAGCCTGCCCAAGATTGTCGACAAGCTGGTGGAGCAGGAACGCTTCGGTCAGAAGACTGGCAAGGGTTATTACATCTATGACCCTGAAACGCGGGAAAAGATTGCTGACCCCGACGTCGAAGCCATGATCAAGGAAGAATCCACCGCTGCTGGCATTGAACAGCGTGATGTGGCGGACGAAGAAATCGTCCAGATGGCGATTTTTGCCGCGATCAATGAGGGCGCGCGCGTGCTGGAAGAAGGCATTGCTTACCGTCCATGTGACATCGATATGATCTGGATTAATGGCTATGGCTTCCCGTCTTACCGGGGTGGCCCAATGTTCTATGCTGACCTGATCGGTGTCGACAAGGTTCACGCCGCTGTTGAAAGCTATCGCCAGAAATACGGTGATACGAACTGGAAATATTCCCGCCTGCTCGAAAACATCGCCAAGGCGGGTGGCAAGTTCGCCAACTGGCAGGACTATATGTAGTTGGCAATTGGCCGATCAAATTGCTGGAAGGGCGGGGATTTCCCCGCCCTTTCTTTTTGTGGATTTACGCTCGTAAAGAGCGGGTGGAGTCTCCATATTGAACTTGATGGAAGCGATCAAAACAGATATCTGCGTCATTGGCGCGGGGTCCGGCGGTCTGTCTGTCGCCGCAGGGGCATCCCAGATGGGTGCCGATGTTGTTCTCATTGAACAGGGTGAAATGGGCGGTGATTGCCTGAATTATGGCTGCGTACCCTCCAAGGCCTTATTGGCTGCTGCGGAATCGGTTCAAGCCGCCCGTGATGCCGGGAGGTTTGGGGTTCATATGGCGGAACCCGTCATCGACTTTGGCCAGGTGCACCAACATGTGCGCGATGTCATTGACGGTATTGCGCCGCACGATAGCCAGGAACGGTTTGAAGGGTTGGGCGTCAATGTCATTCGTGCTTCAGCCTCTTTCACCGAGCCAAAAACGGTAGCGGCTGGTGATTATGAAATCACGGCCAAGCGCTTTGTTGTTGCTACGGGGTCTTCGGCCGCTGTACCGCCGATACCCGGCTTGGCGGAAGTGCCATTTCTGACCAATGAAACGATTTTCTCGGTCCATGAAAAACCCGAGCATCTTATCATCATTGGGGGTGGGCCCATTGGCTGTGAGATGGCGCAGGCGCATCGACGGTTGGGCTGTAAGGTGACCTTGCTGGAATTGTTCACCATGATACCAAAGGACGACCCGGAGCTTGTCGATGTGGTTCGTCAGCGACTGATAGCTGAAGGTATTGATGTTCGTGAAGGGATCGGCGTCGAGGCTGTCGAAGGGCAGGGGACAGCTTTACGCGTTGTAACATCGGATGGGGCCATTGACGGCAGTCATGTTCTTGTTGCTGCTGGTCGCAAGCCCAATACGGAAAGCCTCGGCCTGGCCGCTGCAGGCGTGGAGACAGAGCGTGGTGCTATTCAGGTCGATGCGCGGTTGCGTACCAACAAGAAACATATTTTTGCCATTGGTGATGTCACCGGCGGCTATCAATTCACCCATCAGGCCGGCTATCACGCTGGTGTAGTTGTACGAAATATATTGTTTCGGGCGCCCGCCAAGGTCGATGACAGCTCTATCCCCTGGGTGTCCTATACGGAGCCGGAACTGGCCCATGTCGGGCTTAGCGAGGAACAACTCATGCAACAGGATGCCAAAGGCACCGTGTTGCGATCAGACTTCGCCGGGAATGACCGGGCTCGTGCCACGGGGCAGGGCGAAGGCTTGCTCAAGGTAATGGTTGACCGGAAGGGCAAAATCCGTGGCGCCTCTATGGTGGGGCCACATGCCGGTGAGGTGATCCAGCCCTGGATATTGGCGATCAGCCAGGGGTTGCATATTCGGGCGATGACCGGCTATCGCGCGCCATACCCCACATTGGGGGAGATCAACAAAGCCGCTGCCAGTAGTTTCTACACACCCACGCTCTATTCTTCACGCACACAACGGCTTGTGCGCTGGCTCATGAAGCTGCCATAAATCACACATATATCCGCAACACCAAGTAAGAGATTTTTCCATGGATCAGGCGTCACCGCAGATCATCCGGCTTGAGGACTATCAGTCATTCCCGTTCAGCATCGACAAGGTCGATCTTCACTTCGCACTGGGCGAAGAAGAAACCCTGGTGACATCTACCATGGCGTTGAAGCGCTTGGTCGATGAAGCGCCTTTAAAGCTGCATGGCGAAGATCTGGAGCTGGTGTCTGTCACTTGTGATGGCGCAGACATTACAGCCCGGGTGACGGAGACCGAAGAAGGTATCGAGGTTACGGGCTTGGGTGCGAACGCGATGCTTGAGATTGTGACACGTATCAAACCGCAGGAAAATACGCAGCTTTCCGGTCTTTATAAGTCCAGCGGTAACTTCTGCACCCAATGTGAGGCAGAAGGCTTCCGCCGTATTACCTACTATCCTGACCGACCGGATGTGTTGTCCGTCTTCACCACCACGATTGAGGCGGACAAGGCGCTGTATCCGGTCTTGTTGTCGAACGGCAATCTGGTCAAGACCACCGAGTACAATGACGGCTCCCACAAGGCGGTGTGGGAAGACCCGTTCCCCAAGCCAGCCTATCTTTTTGCGCTGGTCGCTGGCGATTTGGCCCATATTGAAGACCATTTCACCACCTGTTCAGGCCGGGATGTCACCCTGCGCATCTATACCGTGCCCGAAGACGGCGACAAATGTGACCACGCGATGGATTCCCTCAAGCGGTCCATGGCGTGGGATGAAGAGGTGTTCGGGCTGGAATACGACCTCGATATCTACAACATCGTGGCTGTCAGCGACTTCAACATGGGCGCGATGGAGAACAAGAGCCTCAACGTCTTCAACACATCCTGCGTGCTGGCGACGCCGGAGACGGCGACGGACGTCAACTTCGGGGCTGTCGAAGGCGTGATCGCTCATGAATACTTCCACAACTGGACGGGCAATCGCATTACCTGCCGTGACTGGTTCCAACTATCGCTCAAGGAAGGCCTGACAGTCTTCCGAGACCAGCAATTCTCGGCCGATATGGGCTCTGCCGCCGTACAGCGTATTGAAGATGTACGCATGTTGCGGGCCCGCCAGTTCCCGGAAGATGCCGGGCCACAGGCGCATCCCATTCGCCCGGACAGCTATATGGAAATTAACAATTTCTATACGGCCACGATCTATGAAAAGGGCGCCGAGGTGATCCGCATGATCCACACCCTTTTGGGCGCAGAAGGCTTCCGCAATGGTATGGATTTATATGTGGAGCGCCATGATGGGACCGCTGCCACTTGCGACGATTTTGTTGCTGCCATGGCCGATGCCTCTGGCGTTGATCTTGCCCAGTTCAAAAGCTGGTACCATCAGGCAGGCACGCCGAAATTGACCGTGCGCGGCGACTATAATGCCGAACAGCAGACTTACACGCTGACCGTTACGCAGGAAACGGCGCCAACGCCCGGCCAGCCCATCAAGGTCCCGTTGCATATTCCGTTGGCCATGGGCCTGCTGGGGTCAGACGGCCAAGATTTGCCTCTGATCCTTGAAGGGGAGAACGAAGGCCCCACCAGTCGCGTACTAGACGTTACTGCTGCAGAACAGAGCTTTACCTTTACCCAGGTGGCGGAAAAGCCAGTGCCCTCTCTGCTGCGCGGTTTTTCGGCCCCCGTTACGCTGGACGCCGACTATAGCCGAGAAGACCTGGCATTCCTGCTGGCCCATGATTCCGACTCCTTCAGTCGTTGGGAAGCCGGGCAAATCCTGGCAACGGACATGATGTTGGACATGGTCGCAAAGCGTGCCAGAGGCGAAGCCTATGAGATTGACCCACTTTTCGTGGGTGCCGTGCGCAAGGTGCTCGAAGACAGTGCTGGAGATAAATCATTTGCTGCGTTGGCGGTTTCTTTGCCCGGCCAAGCCTATCTGGCTCAGCAGATGGACGTGGTGGATGTAGACGGAATTTCCGGCATACACGGCTATGTTCGATCAGAATTGGCCAGCCAGTTAGAAAGCCTGTTATGGCAGATCGTGCACGACAACACGGATGGTGGTGCCTTCCGGTTCGAAACAGAAGCTGTCGGTCAGCGCAGCCTGAGAAACTTTGCCCTGGGCCTTCTGGTGCATGCAGGGAATACCCAGGCAGTCGCCACCTGTGCGGATCAAGCCGCCAGTGCCAATAATATGACCGACGAATTCGCAGCCCTTGCCATGCTGAGCCACAAGGGTGGCGCCGAGGCTGAAGCCGCCCTGACGACCTTCTATGACAAGTGGAAGGCCAACGCGCTGGTGGTCGACAAGTGGTTCATGGTGCAGGCTATTTCTGAGCACCCGGGCACGGTAGCAAATGTACAGACGCTGCAGGCGCATGAAGCATTCTCCCTGCGGAATCCCAACAAGGTTCGGGCGCTCATTGGCGCCTTCAGTCAGTCTAATCCGGTCCAGTTCCATGCGGCGGATGGATCAGGCTATAAGTTGCTGGCAGATGCCATCTTGGCTCTGGATGAAATTAACCCGCAGGTCGCGGCGCGTCTGACGGGTGGCTTCAACCAGTGGCGCAGATATGATGATGCGCGGCAAGACTTGATGAAGGCAGAATTAGGCCGGCTGGTTGCCAAGGATGGTTTGTCCAAGGACGTTTTCGAGATCGCGTCGAAGAGCCTGGGTTAAGCCGAAGGGGCTAAAGAGGATGGATAGTCTTCTGTCTGCAGGGCGTTGAGTGCGGCGGACAGCGCCCTGATGGCGGTATTAACGGCTTGCACGCTGATGCGACCGTCATAGACGGTTGTACGGAAACCACCCAGCGCCATGGGGTGGAGTTCAGACGGTACGAAAAAGAGCTCTGCAGCGTCGTCATATTGCATCTGCAGCAGGGCGCGCAGGCCGCATAGCAGCGCCGTGCGGTAAAGCTCTGCCCGGGTTGTATCACCAACTTCACGGGCTGCCATCAACGCCGCTGATAATATCTCCACAGCTCCTGCTGTTGCTGCACTATTGGGCATCTCGCTCTGGTGCGTGTTGGCGAAAAAACCGCCCATGAAGTCGGGGTAATCTGCGCCCGGCAACCAATATTGTTCCCCCAACAGCTGGTCAGCCTACTGGAAAATGTCACTGGCAGGGTCCTGTTGCGGTGTTGCCGTATGGGGTGCCAAGGCACTGACGATATCGGGCCTGTGGAAGGACGAAAGAGCCTCCCACGCATGCGTGGGAAGAGGGGAGGAGGCGTCGCGGGTCAGTGTTTCCACAAGTTCCTCTGTTAGCGACCACAGGCCAGGGTCTGCTGTGTAGCGTGTGGCCTGGATCATTGTAGCTGCCGTTTGCCATTGGTCTGCATGCGTTGCCGACCGCTGTGACCGTCGCAATGCGGGGTCATACAGGCTGACGGTATGGGTCTGGCTGGATACAGTATTCGTTAACCAAGCTGTTGCAAGGCGACGCGCCTGTCGCAGGGTCTGTGGCGAAAGGTCTGCCAAGTCCACGAGGTCATTGCCGCGATGCATCAGGCGCGCGGATGTTCGGTCCTGCAGTGCCACGATGATCTGCTCGCCATCAAATATGTTGAAAACACCTTTTTCCAGAATCTCATCAAGGGTAACAGTCTGATCAATGGCAAATTCGCCAACCAATTGGCCATTGGAAAGGTTGTAGCGGATGAAATGCAGCGGACTATGCAATTCACGCCGCGCGCCCAGGCTGATATCCAGCCCCAGTGCCCCGCGATGACGATCTGTTTTGAGGGCTGTAGCAAACTCGTCCGGTTCAATCTGCCGGAAAGAATGCCCGAGGAAGACCTCGATGTGGTCGACGCGTTGCTCGTCGGCAGCACTCAGCCCTTCTCTGCTTGTTGAATGCTAACCTCCAGCGCTGATAAAACCGTGCCGTCGCGTACCCAGGTATCGCTGAGAAGCCGCCCATTGGCAGATAAGCCAACATAGACGGCCTGGGCTGGCTTAGAGAGCCTGTTGGGCAGGGAATAGGGGCGAGGTCGGCCAGTACGCCAGATATCGCCGACTATAAAGCTCATCAGCGTTTCATGGTGCTGTGCCAGTGCTTCATCAGGGGTGCAGCATATGGGGGCATCGTCTTCCCACATGTTGTCCAGAGAGAGGCTGAACTGCTGTAGGGAGCTGACGACAGACGAGCCCCCATATAAGCTTATGACGGCCACCGCTAACAGCGTAATTGATGCGAAAATGTAGCGCTTCTTCAATTGAACAACTTTCGGGCTGCAACGTGGTTCAATTCAATCACGCGTCAGCCTCGGGTTCAAACTGTTTGGTCGTCGCTTTCTACTTCAGATCGGCGCTTTCGGCGGCGCATCAGGGCCAGTGCACCAAGCCCGGTCGCCATAAGGGCTGCCGTGGCCGGTTCGGGTACGGTGCCACCACCGTCGCCTCCGTTGCCGCCGTCTCCACCATCTCCGCCATCATCGCACCACCACCGGCAGCGACAATCTCAATTACAATGTCATCTACAGCAACCAGATCGCCAAGGGTGATCCGCAAGATGCCTTCGTAAACGCCGGGGCCGTCGAACAGGTCGGAGTCAATGGTGGCCACAAGGTCAGTTGCAACAAGGTCAAGTTCGCCATCACCATCAATGTCGAAAAGCCATTCGACAACCAAATCTTCCGGGTTTTCCACCGCGGCTAAAACCAGTTCACCGTCCAGGGAGGACTGCGTGCCGTCGAGGGTGATGTTGTCACCGAAGGTTACCATGTGTGGCCCACCGGCTTCTGCCAGCAGGAAGGACCCACCGGCGCCGCCCGAGCCAGATGACCCGCTTGAACCAGCCGTGAAACCACCATCTGATGTAGAGGAGGTCGTCGTGGCCTGCGGTTGCGGGCTTGAGAAGTCTGTCGGTTCTCCGCCATCGCCGCCAGCGAAGGGGCGGATAAGATCAAGCATGCTGGTCATGATCTCAGCGAGGCGTACTTCCAGGATGGGTGAGGCGGGCTCGAGGATGATGCTAACGACATAGGGCGGCGCTTCACCACCTTCAAATTCAATATGCAGCTGATCGTTCGTCGTCACCGCGCGCAGGGCCATGGCGTAGCCTTCAACGGGCTTGTCAGCGGAAGCTGACGTGAATAGCAGGTCGTCGAGCTCGGCAGATACGCCGAACGAAGACATATAGACATTGGCAGATTTGCCGAACTGCTCCAGCAGGTTTACCCGTCGGATAGGTTCATCCGTACCAGTCCGGGTAACCGTGCCGAACGTATCGTTCAAGCTGCTACCGGCTTCCGTTGACGTCAGGACATAGACGACATATTCGCCTTCGGCGACTTCATCCGTCAGAGACTGGACGGAGCGAACACCGTCGCCAAACAAAACGACAGGGCTGGTGATGACATCTTCGGTGCTGCCGCGCAGCATCTGGCTATCTGCTGGAACGCGGATAAAACCCTGCTCAGGCGGGTTGGCTGAACCATCAGGGTTTCGGGCAGGTCCAAGGTCGTAACCACGTGACCCCAGCATCAGGACAAAATCCTTCGCTTCAAAGGCATTGGTTATGTAGCCAGTCCACAGGGCCGTGCGGGCGGCCTCTGAAATATTGGCAACCGCCATAGACATTGAAGTATAGGAATTTGCTATGGAACTCTCGCTCAGAGCAGCAAGCAAAGTCTCTGCGCGATACAGCAATTCCCGTTCGTTGCCGGCCACGACATCGAAATAAGTCTGAAGGTCTTCCTTGCCACGACGCGAGCCATTGATGGCGCCTTCCAGGGCAGCTGACAACATCTCGGCCTCGATCGTTGCACTTGTTTGGTCTGTGGCGACCCATCGCGTTTCCACGCGTGCACCCGTGCCGTCGAAGGCCGTTTCAGCGGAAGTGTTGCTGGGGGCCAGCGCTTTCCATAGTTCATCCCCCAGGGCAGGTGTTTCTTCAAAGCTCTGGCCTGGTGCAGCCTGTTTTTCAACAGGAGATGCTTCGGGCTCATTTTCGGCGAGCCAAGCGTATATGTTGAAGCCCGGCAATGCTTGTTCTTCACCAGGCGTTGGTGAATCAAAGAGCGTCAGTGCCAGCTACGCGGCTGCCCCGACCAGCAAAATGCTTGCCAATAGATTTTTCATGTTCATTACGCAACCTCCCACACTTGGTGATAGATCGGCGCCGCCAGGCGGCCTCATACGCGATTACGTGGTTACTAAGCCCAGATATACATAGGACTGCTTTACTAAGAGACGCTAACGCTTGAGCGCATCTGATTTACTTTGACCGATTAGGCCTATAGTAGCATCTTTTTGGTGCAAAATTTGAAGTATTAATCAAATCGGGCTTTGTGCGGTGTATCAGCGGCCAAAATCGTCGTCAAAACGTTCAATATCGTCTTCCTCTAAATAGAGCCCCGTTTGCACTTCAATCATTTGCAAGGGAGATTGCCCTGCATTTTCCAGCCGGTGTTTTTGACCAATGGCAATATAGGTGGACTGGTTGGCCTGTAGCTCGAATGTTTCGTCGTCCCGCACAACGCGTGCTGTGCCGTCAACAACAACCCAATGTTCGGCACGCTTGCTATGCCGCTGCAGGGAGAGCTTCTTGCCAGGATTGACGACAATGCGTTTGACCTTAAAGCCAATATCGATGTCCACCGTTTCAAACCACCCCCAGGGCCGATATTGTCTTGAAGACTGAGCTTCCTCTTCACGACCACTATCGGCAAGCCTGGCAACAATGTTGCCAACAGCATCAACACTAGAGCGATCTGAAACCAATACGGCATCCTTGGTCGCCGCGACGACAATATCAGATAGGCCGTTGACGGCGACAAGCGTGCCTTCGCTGTGGATATAATTGTTTGTACTGTCCTGCAGGATGATATCGCCATGCTGGGCATTGCCCAGGTCATCTTTTGGAGACAGCGACCAGAGGCGTTCCCACGACCCAACGTCACTCCAGCCCATGTCCACGCTCAATACCATCAGGTTATGCGCATGCTCCATGACTGCATAGTCGAGAGATATCTTGGGGATCTGTGCGAACAGGCCTTCGTCAAAACGCAGGAAATCGAGGTCGGAGTAGCGTCGGTCAAAAACGGATGTACAAGCGGAAAATACTTCGGCCGCATGTGTTGCCACGCCTTCCAGCAAGGTGTCCGGCCGACAGATAAACATGCCGCTGTTCCAGTAGTAGCCGCCTTCATCCAGATAGGATTGTGCGGTTGCCTTGTCAGGCTTTTCGAAGAAACGATCGACGCCGGATAACGCGACGGTGTCCTCGGCGGCCTTGATGTAGCCGTAGCCCGTGTGGGCTTGGGTTGGTTGGATACCCAGTGTGACAATGACGTTCTTTTCGTGACAAACCTCTGATGCTTGCCGGCAGGCCTTTCGAAAGCTGTATTCGTCGTTGACCTGGTGATCCGATGGCATAATCAGCATGACATCCGGTTCGGTACTTTCCTGCATAAGCATGGCCGCCAGTGCTGCAGGTGCCGTTGTATTTCGGCCGGCTGGTTCCAGCAGAATCGCGCGCGGTTCAATGCCGACTTCACGGGCCTGTTCAGCAATAATAAATCGGTATTCGTTATTGCAGACTAGGATGGGAGGCGAAAATATTGTCCTGTCAGCAACGCGCAGCAGCGTTTCCTGCAGCAGGCTTTTTTCGGAGAACAGAGACAGCAACTGCTTTGGGTGGTGGCTGCGAGACAATGGCCACAGGCGGGTGCCTGAACCCCCGCACAATATTACCGGACAGATCACGTGCGTACCCCGTAAGCGTTGCGCATGTTAATGCACTAGTCACCAGTGCATCGCATAATTATGCATATTGGGCGCTATACCACGGGCTAGGTCAAGTCCATATCCTGTTGGATTAAACTAAGGATTGAGCGTGGTGACTATTGGCGTTAATGAAGGGCCGAACAGGGATGATGAAGGGATTGTTCGCATGGCCGACACGCAAGGCTCGCTAAACGTCTTGGTGACGGGTGGCGCTGGTTACATTGGCAGCCACGCCGTTATAGCATTGCTGGAGGCTGGGCACTGTGTTGTCGTTGCCGACAGTCTGGTGACGGGCTTCGAACATCTGGTTGACCCTCGTGCTACGTTCCATAAGGCTGATATTGGTGACGTCGAGGCCATGCGACCCATCCTTGAGCAGCATAATATCAATGCGATTATGCACTTTGCCGGCTCCATTTCGGTTCCCGAATCCGTCAGCAACCCTTTGAAATATTACGAAAATAACGTTGTTAACACAGCGCGCCTTCTTGGGGTGGCGACTGAGGCGGGGGTAGGCCATTTCATTTTTTCATCGACCTCGGCGGTCTATGGCAACACGACGCAATTGCCGTTGACGGAGGATCAGCCAAAGAATCCTGAAAGCCCTTATGGACGCAGCAAGCTGATTGTGGAGGGTATGTTGGAAGATGTCTCGCGTGCCAGCGGCATGCGGGTGGGAATCCTGCGTTACTTCAATGTTGCTGGGGCCGATCCACAGGGGAGAACGGGGCAGTCGACCGTTGGAGCTGCTAATCTGATCAAGCTCGCCACCGAGGTTGTGACGGGTGAGCGGGACAAATTGCATATTTTTGGCACAGATTATCCCACCAAAGATGGGACAGGGGTGCGTGACTATATTCATGTTACCGATCTGGCAGAAGCGCATGTACTGTTATTGGGACAGCTTGCCGAAGGGTTGGATTTCGGTATTTATAATTGTGGCTATGGCCATGGCTATTCAGTACGGGAAGTTATTGCGGCGCTTGAAGGGTGCATCAATGCGACGATCCCGGTGACGGAAGCGGATCGTCGCCCTGGTGACGTAGCAGAGGCCTATGCCAACGCGGACCAGCTCCAGGCACTCGGGTGGACCCCCCGGCTGGACGATCTGGACCTGATTGTACAATCGGCCCTCGACTGGGAGCGCAAGGTCATAGCAGGGCAGCACTGACAAAATCCTGTATACACCCGTCGGCAGCGTAAATTTGACGTCGATCTTCGGGAGATATGACGATACACTTTGCAGGGGCTAGGGTGTTGTTAAGGGGGACAATGTCCCATGATCCGGATTTTCGGGTACTACATTCTCAAATCCATCATTTATTTGGCGTTGGTCGAAGCAATCCTGTTGGTCTTGGCCCTTCGCTTGGGTGCGTAAATTGCGCCTCATTTTCTGATGCGTTGTGGTTGTCGGTGTCTTCCAGCCACGGGTTCAATAGGATCAGTCCACTTATAGGGGTCTTGGCTGCAGCAAAAAGGGCAGCCTGACTGGCATCGTCACATAAGCCAAGCAACCAGACAGGTTCACCGTCTGGGGTGCTTTCTTTTGTATGCTGCATAACTGCGGCCAGGTCTGCTGCCTCTGGTTCAAGAGGCAGGCATGCACCCTCACTGTCACCAAAGCCTGCGCGATCAAAGCGCACCGTGGAAATGCCATTTTCTGCAAGTCGGCGGGCGAGTAACACAAATTGGCGACGGGTACCCACACGCGTCTGCGGGGTGCCGGGTACCATGACGACTATTGCTGCCGAGGCAGAATCCGGTCCTTCCGAAACAAGGATGGATTGGCCGCCCTGCCAGCGAACGATATGGGCTTCAATGGGCATGGTCAGGGGACATTTCCGGTCAGGAATAGCTTGGTCTCAGTGATCAATGGGTTGCAGATCACCGGTTTTTCAAGTGCCCAATAGGGTGGTGTTGAAACTACCAGCGTCTGGCAGACTGAGCTTATGTCCTGCCATACCTGTCGTACTTCTTCATATGCTGCACTTTGAGCGGTGTCCCGATCTATCAACAGGACTTTCTCAGTGGCAAGTTTCTGGCTACCCAGTTTTTGCGCTGCGATGTCCGTCTCGAGGGCTGGGTGAAAGCGGTAGCCGGGTGGTGACTTCCCACCCAAAGCCCTGCCTTTAGTAGCAAGTTGTTGCCGCTTAGTGTGTTCCAGCCAGGTGGAACCGTCAGCAGGCGTGTGCCACAGAATTAGTGAGTCGATTGGCGTCTCTGTCGCCAAATTTGCAGCCAATAGTCCGCCCATGCGGATACCCAGCACCGACAAGGGCAGGGAACAATGCGTTGCAGCCCAAGATGCCATAAAGGACATATCGTCCAGCCAGTGCTGCCAGCGTTGATTCTCCAGAAGGCCGCTGCTGTCTCCTGTGCCCGTCAGATCGGGAAGTAGCGTTTCAAAGCCAACACCGGCAAGGTCCCGTGCAAGCGAGGCTATTAGCGTCCGCGAGCGGTTCATTTCTTCGGCAAGGGGCGGGGCTATGAGCAACGTACCCTGAGACGGCCGTGCTTCTGGTTTTGTGTGAACGACAAACAGATGTCCGTTCGGCGCATCCAGTATCAGTGGATGGCTGACGGCACCTCTATTGTTGCTTTCCTTCGACAAATTTGACGAGGCTTCCGAAGGTTGCAAAGGCTTCTGCGTCGACTTCATCGTCGTAGACCGTAATGCCGAATTGCTGTTCAAGGCCAGCAACAACTTCAACAACGGCCATGGAATCCAGTTCCGGCAAGTTGCCGAGAAGCGGCGTATCATCTGCCAGGCTGTCAGCGCGGTCGCCAATGTCGAGCGTCTCGCGTAATATGTCCCGCAATGTTCCCTGGGTGCTCATGACTGCCTCAGTTACGTGATATTCGCCGACAAGTTTCGAATTGGCCGGTGTTATATCGCCAATTTGTCGAAATGTCTTTCATTTGATGCAACAGATTTTTCAAGTTGCTATCTGAACATTTGGCGCCACTTGGTCGTCCCATAGGCAGCGAGGCCTTTTGGAGAGGTCAGCCGAAATGCCTGAAGCCTGTAAAGGGATTGCCTGGAGGGTATCCAGTGACGTTTATAGCCCTCATGACCCCGACCAAAGTTCAAGTGGTGCAGCGAATCTGTTGTCAGCAAGGCTTCAATCATATGCCATGTCAGTAAAGTGCCAGGCGACAAGCTGTCATACGCGCCATCGTGTGCCAACTTGTACAGGATGGCTGTATCGTCGTGTTCCGTGACCCAGAGTTGTGCTGCTATGGGTTCATCATCCAACAATAAAATGCCGATCCTGAGCGCATCGCGTTCAGCACATAGATTAGCGAATTCGGAAATAAATGACGGATCTGGTTCTTCCTGCTTCCAGCTGGCTGCGTAAACCTGTTCGAACAGCGGGACCAACTCCAAGGCATGGCTGCTGTCCAGCGCAAGCTCGAGGTTAATCGGACCCCGTGCTTCGGCCTGTTGTGTTTTTCGCTCAATTGTGTTGCGCAGTTTCCCGGGAAGTTGTTGGTAATATTGTGCCGGTTGCATGTCTATGACGTTGATCGACCAGGTTTCATCAACTTCGGTCCAGCTTGTAGCGAATCCGGCGGCTTTTAAGCCTCGAAGCGCAGGCGCTGCCCAATTTCCTTGGTTCCAGATGGGGTCCAGGCAAAGCGATGGGTAAGGGCTGCCTTTTGAAAGCACCGCTTTTCCCAATTCGCAGAAAGCGCGTTGTAGCTTCTCCGGCGCTTCTCCTTTGGCCAAAAGGGGCGCGTATGAATGAGAGTAATAGTTGGACAGGGAACGCCAAGCGCCCGGTTCGCCTAAAGCAGGGTGTCGTAGGGGGCAAACCATGATTGGTTTGTTGTCACGTTCGATCGCGACATAGGCCGTTGTCTGTTTGTCGGGAAAGCCGTGTTTTTCAAGCAGTGCCCACCAGTCTTTGCCGGCAAACAGCGACGAATCCCCTGCATCAGCGAAAAGGGGCTCGAACCGCTCAGGAATCTGCTGTAAAGACGGCCATATGTCGACGGACCATGTCATGGGCAGAGTCTAGGCGCTTGGGCGCAACTTTGCCAGAAGGCGTACAGGCGGACTTAAAGCATGTTGTTTCATGAGCTCTATTACAGGGCATTACAGATGCATCCGGAAGGAATTTCGGTGGTCTTTGGTGACGCCCAGCTTACCTATGCCAAGCTGCATGAACAGGTTGAAGCCGTGGCTGCAGGCATGATGGCGCGTGGTCTTGAATGTGGCGATCGTGTGGCCATTTATGCCGCTCAGGGGATTGAGATGGTGGTGGCCATGCTGGCAACCAGCCGGGCGGGTGGGGTGTTTGTCCCCATTAATCCGGGGCTCAAGTCTGCCCAGGTAGGCCATATTCTGGACGATTGTAGCCCGCATATGCTGATAGTCGACAAAGGGCGCTATGCTGCTCTTGCCGGTGTGGCCATGCCCGGCCATGTCGTGGTGTTGAGTGATGATGCGCCCGAGGCGTCTATCGCCTGGCTTGCGCTTGTATCCAGCGATATCGCTTTGGCTGACACCAGGTCGGAAGAGGAGCTGGCCGCGCTGTTCTATACATCCGGCAGTACCGGACGGCCCAAAGGGGTCATGTTGTCGCATGCCAATCTGGTGGAAGGGGCCCGTAGCGTTTCTTCCTATCTTGCAAACAGCCGGCATGACCGTCTGTTGTGCGCCTTGCCGCTGAGTTTTGATTACGGTTTTTCACAATTATCTACGGCGCTGAGTGTCGGTGCGCGGGTCGTCTTGATCAATTATCTGTTTCCCAAAGACGTGCTGAATGCGGTTGACCGGCATGGTATCACGGGGCTCGCCTGTGTGCCGCCGCTCTGGCAGCAATTGGTTGCGCTGGGTTGGCCCGAAGACGACATGAACAGTTTGCGATACATAACCAATTCCGGTGGCCAATTGCCCGCATCGACCGTGCAGGAACTCAGACAGCGATTGCCGCAGGCCAAGCTGTTCCTGATGTATGGCCTGACAGAGGCGTTTCGCTCCACCTATGTTGACCCTGACCGTCAAGACCTGGCAGTCAATGCCATTGGCCTACCCATTCCAGGGGCAACTATTGATGTGGTTAATCCTGAAGGGGAAATATGCGCTGTGGGCGAACAGGGTGAGTTGGTGCATAGCGGCCCGTTGGTGGCGCAAGGCTATTGGCAGGACCCGGCGCGGTCGGCCATTCGTTTTCGCCCGGCGCCAGAAGGGAGTGAACAGGCAGGTAAGCCGGCCGTCTGGTCTGGCGATATTGTCTATCGGGACGAAGAGGGTATCCTCTATTTTGTCGGCCGAGAGGATGGGCAGATCAAGACGTCTGGGTATCGCGTCAGCCCGACCGAAATTGAGGAAGCCATCTTGGCGCTTGATGGCGTGGCAGAATGTGTTGTTGTTGGCGCGCCGCATGAACAATTGGGGCAGGCAATCATTGTGTTTGTAACGCTTGAAGAAAACACATCGTTGGATGAGCCCACCATTCTGCGCCATGGCAAGCAGCTTTTGCCGGCCTTTATGGTTCCCCGCGACGTTATGATCAGGGAGGTGTTGCCGCGGAATGCCAATGACAAGCATGATCGGGTTGCCCTGCAGGCAGAGGTTTCAAGCCGGTATGCCGATCCCGCAGATGTACAAAAGGATAGCTGATGACCGTGTGTTTCGAAAAACATGCCAATATTGAAGGCTTTGACGTCGAGGCGGGTGTGCTTTCCATTGACGGCAGGCCGGTGCCGGAAATTTTAGAAGGTGTCGGCGAAACACCGTTGTATATCTACAGTGCCTCTGCCATCAAAAAGCGGGTGAAGGCTCTGCGCCACGCTATGCCCAAGGGTCTGCACCTGCATTATGCCATCAAAGCCAATCCCATGCCCTATGTCGTGGCCCTGTTGAATGGCCTGGTAGACGGGCTTGATGTTGCCTCTGCCGGTGAAATCGATATTGCCGTGGCGGCAGGGGCGGATCCTGACAGTGTTAGTTTTGCCGGGCCTGGAAAGTCCGATCAGGAACTAAGGCATGCCATTTCCAGCGGTGTGACCGTTAATCTGGAGTCGCCAGGCGAAATGCGACGACTTGCCGCTCTGGCTGATGAAATGGGCAAGTGCCCCTGTGTGGCT
>JAURPT010000032.1 GCA_030836535.1 Alphaproteobacteria bacterium | reverse complement strand
GTGACTGATACACTAAACCTGGCTCTTGAGGCATCAGGCTGTGATCAGGCCACTGTACGCCATAAACCGAGGCTGCTCAGTGACAACGGCCCGTCCTACGTCTCATCTGACCTGGCAACGTGGCTGGACAACAAGAAGATCGATCACATCAGGGGTGCGCCCTTCCATCCGCAAACCCAGGGCAAGATCGAGCGCTGGCATCAGACCATGAAGAACCGGGTCTTGCTGGAGAACTACTACCTGCCCGGCGATCTCGAGATGCAGATCGGGGCCTTTGTCGACTATTACAATCACCAGCGCTACCACAAGAGCCTGAACAACGTAACGCCTGCCGATGTCTACTTCGGCAGGGACAAAGACATCATCAGGGAAAGGAGAAGGATAAAGAAACAGACGATACAGAGCCGCCGCTTGCAACATCAAAGGCGAGCTGCATAATCAACCAGAGAATGAACCAGAGCCTCTGTTAAGAAAATCGCTCAACTGTTCCAATTTATATGACGACGGACAATCGAAAACATTGTCACGACAAGCGATCGCCTGTTTCAGTTTGCAGATCGGCCCCAGGGGCGTGTCGACCGGGCAACGAAGGAAGCGCTGCGCTATCGTACAGCGTTGCATGAAGGGTTCCGGGAACTGCAGGGTCGCCCCGTGTCGACGACACTAGCTGAACGGCTGTGTTCAACGATCAAGGATGTTGACATGTCGGTGCGCAAAACACCCAACACCCAATTGGTCAATGACCGTACGGGTGACATCATCTACACCCCGCCCACAGGGGAAACCCTGTTGCGCGACAAATTGACCAATTGGGAACGGTTTCTCTACGAAGAAGATGATCTCGATCTCCTGGTCAAAATGGCCATCGGTCACTATCAGTTCGAAGCCATTCACCCTTTTGAAGACGGTAATGGCCGTACGGGGCGCATTCTCAATATCCTGTATCTGATAGACCAGGATGTGCTTGATATTCCTATTCTCTATCTTTCCCGCTACATCATTGCCCACCGGGAAGAATATTATGCCCGACTATTGGCTGTCACCGCCTCGCAGGACTGGCAGGGCTGGCTGGTCTTTATGCTCGAGGGGGTGCGCGAGAAGGCTGAATGGGTGCACGAAAAAATTGAGGCCATTCTTGAATTGATTGATGCAACCGGCTCCTTTATGCGGGACGGCATGCCCAATCTCTATAGTGCAGAGCTGTTGGAGCTGCTGTTCAACCAGCCCTATTGTCGCATTGCCAATTTGACCGATGCTGGCATTGCCAAACGGCAGACGGCGTCACTCTATCTCAGGCAGATGGAGGACAAAGGCATGCTGCGGAGCCTGAAAATTGGCAAGGAAAAACTGTTCGTGAATCCTCGCTACCTCTCGCTGCTGATCGATGATCGCAATAGCTTTGCGCCTTATGCCTAGCCACCCATTTTACGGATGATCGACATGGCTGTGTCGTGCATCAGCTTGGAGACATTGGAGATGGTCTGCAGGGTCTGCTGCTGTTTCTGCAGGGCATTCTGCAGGTCGATATTGACCAACTGCAATTCATCATTCAGCGCGGCGAGGTCCTTTTCGGACTTGGCCATGTTCTCTTCCATCCGCGTGCGCGCCTTGCGAGACCGCGTGTCTTCGAGCATCCGCTTGGTCATGCGCATATCGGTGCGGATCTGGTCCATCCGGTGCTGCACATCAAGACTGCGGTTCACCAGCCGACCGACCTCGGCGCTTTGTTGCATATAGGCCAGCAGCAGGTCATCATGCCGGTTGCGGGCGCCGTCAAACCGGCTGTTATGGGGCTTAAGCGTGATGGTGGCCGGCTGAAGGTCAACAGGCTGGGTAACAGGCCGGGCGACCACCTTTCTGGCTGGGGCTTCGCTGCGGGTTTCTGCGGCGGGGACAATGCCGGTATCAGCCGCGCCGGTATCAGCCGCGCCGGTATTGGCAGGGTCTACCACCGGCGTGCCCTCGCGCGCCGCCACATCGCCTTCTGCCGCAACCGGCTGGCTACCAGCGGGAACGAGGTCTTCCGGCTCGGCTGCTTCCCGCGCCATGTCGTCAGACTGGGCGAAGGCAGGGGCACTCAAAAGCAGGGTGGCAAGGGCTGCAGGGACAAGAAGGTTCTTCATGGCATGTCTCGATCTGGTGTCGCTGGCCGGTGACTATAAAGTACTTTGGGTGACGATGCATCCAGCACGAACGGTTCTTGGCCAGGCCTGAGCCCAAAAACGAACGGGCGAATAGCACCCAAGCCGAAGGTGGTAATAAAAGGTGCAGGCGGCCCGTGAGAAGGCCGCGAATTGCGGCCCGGCCGGTCAGGCCGCGCCGGCGCAGGTGTTTGCGCAGCAAACAACCGTGAGCAAAAAAACCTCTACTCACCTGCCTGTTCAGCCCGCCAGGCGTCAACCCGCTGTTGCGCTTCTGCCTGTTGGTCCGCTGACGTCACACCAATAACCCGGTCGCGGTTCCGCACCCCTGTTGCGTGGTCGGTATCGGCCGCCAGAATAAACCATTTCAGGGCTTCTACGGGGTCCTTCGCGGCCCCTTCGCCGTAGTAATATTGGGCGCCCAGTTCCAGATAGGCTTGCACAATGCCCTGTTCGGCGGCCCGCATAAACCATTGGTGGGCCAGCCCTTGGTCCTGCGCGACACCACGGCCAAGACTGCGCAGGCGTCCCAGAGAATATTGGGCTGCGCCAATACCTGCCTGTGCAGCCTGGCGGAACCAATAGGCGGCCTCAACATCGTCGCGCGCCACGCCGGTCCCGTCCGCCAAAAAGCGCGCTAGATTATACTGCGCCTGCCGGTGGCCCTGCTTGGCAGCCTTGAGCAGATAGTCTGCCGCTTTCTCCTGATCGACGGCCATGCGCTCCCCATTGGTATACAACTGCGCCAACTGCCAATAGGCCTCTCGGTGCCCTGCGGCGCCGGCGGCCTCGTAGTGGCCAATGGCTCTGTCGAGGTCCGTATCGGCCCCCTTGCCGAACAGATAGACCCGCGCCAGGCTGTAATGAGACCGGGCATGGGCTTCTGCTGCCAGGCTCTGCCAGATTTCAAGCGCCTCGGGGGTTTTAAGCTCGTCTTCCCCGTCATCATATAACAGGGCAGCAAGCCGATAGCGTGCCTCCTGATGCCCTGCGTCCGCCGCCTTACGATAGTGCCGCAGCGCCTTTCGTCGGCTGGCATCAACGCCAATACCCTTGTCATACAGCTGGGCGAGCCCGGAATGGGCATTGGCATTGCCGGTTTCTGCCAGGTCCTCCAGCAATGTTAGCGCCCGCGGCAGGTCTTCTTCGACACCTTTGCCGTCGATCAGCGCCTGGGCCAACAGCACGATGGCATCCGGGTCACCCTGCTCTACCAGCCATTCAATCCACGCCAGGGCTTTAACCGGCAGGCACGGGGCATCGTTCAGGCACAGGGTTTCTGGATACTTGATGGCCTTGTCGACAGAGTCCAGTTGCTCACCAAAGACGCTTTCCGTCCACCCATAGGGGGCAGCATTATCGCTGATATCGCCAACAGCCAATATTCTGCGCAGCGGACTGATCACCTGCCGTTTCCAATTCTCCGCATCGGTCTCGGCACCGGTCGCGCCAAAGCCTTCAGCGCTGCTGGTGCCATAGTCGGTGGCAGCCATGGCAGCATTCACAACCCGGGCCCAGTGGTCGCCTGCAGCAGCTGCGTTACCCACCCAGCGACGCGCGGCTTTGGGGTCGGCCTCCATACCCTGGCCGTCCAGGGCAGCGGCAAACATCTTGATCATGGCCGGACGCAAGCCGTTTCTGGCAGCCCGCTCGTACCAGAGCAACGCCTCTTCAACGTCCTGTTCAACGTCTTTGCCCAGCTCATAGATCTGCCCCAGCTGCCATTGGGATGCCATGTGGTTCTGTGCTGCCGCTGCACGATAGCGGGCAATGGCCCGCGCCGGATTAACTTTAACGCCGATTCCTTCTTCATAGACGCGCGCCATGTCATAGATCGCCGGGCTATGGCCCTGTTTTTCCGCCAGGCGCAGATAACGCCGCCCCAGCGCCAGTTCGTCATCGCTTGCCTCCGCATGCAGGTATTGCAACCCCACCGCCCGTTGCGCCGTGGCATTCCCCTTGTCTGCGGCTTGCTGCCAGGCTTCTCTGGCGGCCTGCTGGTCACCGGCCTCAGAGCGCCGCCGTCCCAATTCCAGCAGGGCGTCGGCATGGCCATGTTCAGCCGCGCGGGTCAGCCACTTCATGCCGACGGCTTCATCCCGGATTTCGCGCCGGCCAAAAAGGTAGATCCGCGCCAGCATATACTGGCCCTCGGCGTCGTCGAGTTGGGCAGCCATGTCATACCAGTCACGGGCGGCATCAAAGTCGCGGGTCACAATGTTACCCTGGGAGTAAATATCGCCCAGGGTCGTCATGGCCGGGGCATAATTGTCGTAGGCGGCTTCGCGCAACCAGTCGAGGCTGATCTGGTCGCTTTGCGGCACGCCCTGCCCTTTCAGATAAGCCCGGGCGATGGCAAATTTGCCTTTGTTGTTCCCCAGGGTCGCGGCTTTTCGATAGGCCTCAGCTGCCTTGTTGACATGGCGGCGCATTGCCAGCCCGGCCATCAGCATATCGCCGCGCAACAGATAGGCCGCAGGCAGGTTGGCGGCCTCGGCTTCTTCATGCAGGGTGCTGGCTTCGCCGTAGTCGCGGTATATCCCGCGCCCGGCCACCGGGCCAACAATGTAGTGGATCGCCAGGCCCAGCTT
>JAURPT010000031.1 GCA_030836535.1 Alphaproteobacteria bacterium | reverse complement strand
TGAACGGTTTTTCTTCCGTGGGGCTCAATAGGCTGGACACACATCGGCTTCATTTATTCGCCTGCCATTCAGCCTCGCCATGGCACATTGGGGCATCGTTGGGAAACAGAAGACATCACAAAGGGGAACCACCATGATGACACCATCCATTCGCTCTACCATCGCCGGCGCTGTTGCTTTTGGCGTCTTTGCCACCATGACCGTTGCCGGTGCCATGGCCAGTGGCGCCAGTGAAACCACCACAACGACCCAGCAGGACGTTGCCGCCAAGGATGGCGACAAGAAAAAGTCGGTCAAGATCATGAAGCGCATCGATAAGTCATCCCCCATGCTGAGCCAGGGGAATGGCTCGGGCAATGGAACTGGTGCCGGGGCTGGCGACGCTAACCACAACACCACGCGCTCCAACAAATAAGCGTCTGCAAAACGCCGCCCACAAAAAAGGGGGGGCGACTCGCCCCCGGGGGCGAATCGGCCTAGTTTTTGTTCCGCTGAGATTGGTGAGGAAGAGGCGAGGGCCTAGCCCATCAGCGCGCTGATCATCACCGGCAGGCTCCAAAGGCCGTCAACAAGCGTGATGCTGCCGACCAATACGGTAAAGAGCAGGTTCAGCCCGATCGTCCAAAAGAAAATGGCGCGAAAGCCCAGGTGCTGGGTCGCCAGCCAGATATTCGCTGCCAGCACCAGGATGATGGCTGCCCAGCCCATATACATCCGCATTTCAAACGGCAGGGCTGCCGTCGTCAGGTCGTAGAAAAATGGAAAGGCGGCATTGGCCAACAGCCACCAGATAAAGGCTTTTGAGTTAAGAAATTTTTTGATCATGGAATGTGAATTTCCCTCGTAAATATGGCACCTTATATGGTGATGACCCGGGCGTTTTTCAAGACAGGTACCACTCCCAAAAAAAGCGCGCCCACAAAAAAGCGCGCCTATTCGCCATGGGGGTTTTCTGACCTATGTTTTGCCACGCTGGCGAAAATGGTTCAGCAGCCCGGTGATAGTGCCGAGGCGCCGCGACCGTCTTTCCCCATCTTCTCCTAATTCCATACGCCTGAAGAGAGGTTCTTATGCCTGCATCGTTTCACGACCGCCTGGCGGGCGGGGCGGCAGATACGCCGCGTCTGCCGATCCTGTACCTCGAAGCCGCGCTCGACCTGCAGCGGGCGCTCGGCGTGCCGACCCTGGCGGCCATTGAGACGGCGTTTGATCTGTCAGATGCGGACGCCGACTGGCTGGAATTCAACAAGCGCTATGGCGAGGCATGCAATAAGCAGGCTTTCGTTTCGGCCGCGCTCAAGATGATGCTGTTGGCCGAAGGCCGTCTGATGGGCATGGACGACCGCAACACGTTTTTCACCCGCCTGCAAACGCTGGCCGGTAGCGTCTAGCGGGAGGGCACCATGTCCCTTCTGATTGAAACATCCATTGTCGCCTGTTCGCTCAGCTCGGACCAATCCATCTTGCCGTAAAATGTGCGCTTGCCGCAGGTCTCATTGAGCAGGCGGGACACTTCCGCCTAGTCATCTTCTGCAAACAGGGATTTCACCTGCTGCATGACCAGCAGGCTCAGGGTCATCATGTCCTTGGTGGCTTGGCGGGGTTCAACCGGCATGCAAACCCCCATTCAAAACAAATTCCAACATCATCTTGTCATCCACATAGGTAATTGGGCCAACTGACCCAAATTCACATAGGTAATTGGGCCAACTGACCCAAATTTCAAAAAAGTTTGTTAACTCAATGGCTTAATGAGCCTGAAACAACACGCCAACAAACAGGAAATTTTTGCCGCACAACGGCGCGGCTGTCAATGTCGTATTTACTGACAAGAAAGATGATTTAGATCTCCCTGTCACCACCGCGCAGCTTCTTCAGGCTATTGATGAGTGGGACGGGTAGCCAGGCCACCAGCCAGTAAACAAGGCAGGTCAAATTGGTGATGCCGACTTTGCGGCCATCCTGAAATGCATGCCATAGTGCCGCCCGTGCGCCTTTGCCGTCACCGGTCTGCATCAAGACGGCTCCTTGCCACCGCCGCCAGTTCTGCCAGTGTGCGGCAATGTCGGTTGCGCTGTAATGGGCTTCCAGGTCGTGCCGTTCCTCGACCCGACGCAGGATCTCCAGCATCGAGCTGGCCATGGCCACTGTGTTGTGGCGCAAATGGTCGTCACCGCCGGTTGCATAGAGCGTGGTGATGGTCATCATCCGCGCGGAAAAGCCAAATTCGCAAACACGGGTGAACAGCTCATATTCTTCTGCTGCATTGTTCATGGATCCATCAAAACCGTGGGTTTTCTCCATGGCCGACCGGCGCAAGACCACCGAAGAATTCAGCATTTGGCCGCCAAAAAACAGTGCTTTGGCAATATCTGCCACCTGGATGGGGATGGATTTGTCAGCCGTATCCGGGTTGGGACCAAGCTCTGTATCAAGCACTACATCATTGCGGCCATCAGGGTCGTAAAAGGGCGGCACAAGGTGATAGGCGAAGTCGTCGCTATGGGTGCTGCCATCGGGGTAGAATGACCGGGCGTTGGAATGGACCAGCACAATTGCCCGGTCCAAATCTTCATCCAGTGCAAAAACCTGCAGCTGTAGCTCTAATTTGTGCGGCAGCCAGATATCATCAGAATCCAGCAGGGCAATCAGCTCACCCGTTGCCAGCTCCAGCCCCGTATTGCGGGCGGCAGACACACCGGCATTGGCCTGGTACACCACGTGAATGCGATCACCATAGGCGGCCAGCACCTCTTGCGTGTTGTCGGTCGAGCCATCATCAATAACGATGACCTCCATCGGGGGCACTGTCTGGGCGAGGGCGGAATCAATGGCCCGCGTTACTCGGTCGGCCCGGTTATAGGTGGGAATAATGACGCTGACGGTCGGTTGAGTATCGGACATAAAATTTCTGCTGATTGAAACACTGGGCACAGTCTAGCCAACAGGGTGGCCCGATGAAACAGCTTCAACGCAGCCGCGATGCACAAAAAGACATGGTCTTTTTCGGCTTGTTGACCGCGGGCAGTTCCGTTGCAGGAGCCTGTCGGGCCGCTGGGTAAGCCCGCAGCACGGTTTATGACTGGCGCAAGGGCGATGCCGCCTTTCGCGACGCCTGGGCCCATGCGCGCGAAGAAGGCACAGATTTGCTGGAGGATGAAGCCATCCGCCGCGCCTCTGTCGGGCAGGAAAAACCGGTTTACTATCAAGGGCGGCAGATCGGCACGACCCACGATCCTTCGGACCGCTTGTTGATCTTCCTGCTGCAGGCCCGCCTGCCCGAGATTTACCGCGAACGCCTGCGCAACCAGCAGACAGACGCTGCCCGGCCTGAGAACATTGAGGACCTCGCCGCGCAATTCGATGCGCGCATCGACCGGTTGTTGGCGGGGTAGGGTTAGGTGATTTTGTTTTTCCGTTCGTCCCGAGTGATTTTGGCGCTAGCCAAAATTGTATCGAGGGATGAATACCTTTCTGTAGGTCACGGAAGTCGGCCTTGCGTCCGTACCTCGATACAATCCTTCACTTTGCTCAGGATCACTAGGCACGAACGGTTCGGTACTTGTCCTGTGCGTAGCCAACTACCGTGAGTGAAATAGAGTTTCCCCTTTTCCCCCTGCTGCCCATGCCACACACCCCGCATCAGCGAGTATCCCTGGCTGCGCTTTCCCCCGACGCGCTACGGATGCTCAAACAGGCCCCGCCCGAAGAAAAAGCGGCTGCCCTGTTTCGGTGGTCCCTGTGAGCCCGGCCGAGCCAGTCTCCACCACCCCCTCCCTGGACCATCTGGCTCATTCTCGCCGGGCGCGGTTGGGGGAAAACCCGCACCGGGGCCGAATGGGTCCACGGTAAAATCAACACTGGCGCCGGCAGGCTTGCCCTTGTCGCCGCCACGGCCGCCGATGCGCGTGACGTGATGGTTGAAGGCGATAGTGGCATTCTGGCCACCAGTGCCCCGTGGGACAGGCCTACTTATGAGCCCTCGCGCAGGCGCCTTGTGTGGCCCAATGGGGCCATCGCCACGACGTATTCTGCCGACGAGCCAGACAGGCTGCGTGGCCCGCAGCACGATGCCGCTTGGTGCGATGAAATCGCCGCCTGGCGCTACCCCAATGCTTGGGAAGAACAGACCGACGAGGGCGAAATTGTCGTCATCCAGGCGTGTCGCTCCAAAACATCTGACGTTATTGGCGCCGGCGAGGTTGACACAGATGACCCGACCGACGTGCTGGGGCAGATGTATGAATGGCGCATCAACCTGACCACGGGCACCCATACGGAAGGCCCGCTGCACGACTATTACTCCGACTTTTCGCGCATTAACGACGACTATGCCGGGGTGCAGACGCGCTACACCTATTCGTCTGAATTCGACCAGACGCGCGACATTACCTTCAAGGCGCTCATGAAGTTCGACGCCGAAACCGGCCAGACCGAACATCATGAATTCGGCCCCGGCCGCTATGTGGGTGAGGGTGTTTTTGCCCCCCGCGTTGGCTCAGCCAGAGAAGGTGATGGCTATGTCATCTGCTTCATCCAGGACGAAAACACCAATCAGTCAGAATGCGTCATCATCGATGCGCTGAATTTTGCGGGCGACCCGGTCGCGCGCATCCTGATCCCGCACCGGGTGCCCTATGGCTTCCATAGTGGATGGGTTGCGGGTTAGGGGAAGGAATCCCCGTTCGTCCCGAGTGATTTTGGCTTTAGCCAAAATTGTATCGAGGGATGAACATGTTCATGCAGAACGAGGTTACGACCATGCGTCCATACCTCGATAATCTGGCCTTGGTCGCGTCAGCGGCAAAACAGTGACCACCTACTGTTTTGAAAGGACTGATCCCCCGGAGGGAAGCGAGTTCCACTCGCCGCCACTCGGCAAGAACGGATAGGTAATTACTCGCCATCTAACCCCGTGTCATCCCGGCCTTGAGCCGGGATACACTTGTCGGTTTGCGTGATCAGGATTGTTTAAGTCGGTGTATCCGTCGTCTTGGCTTTCTCCGTGTGGAGAAGTGGACCCCAGCCTTCGCTGGGGTGACAGGTTAGGGGTAATGGTACGAACGGCTACTCTGACCTGCCGTGAGCGAAACAGAATTACTTCGGTTTGAACTCAATATGCAGTTCCTTGAGGATCCGCAGGCTGTAATTGGGCAGGTGGCGCAAATCGTTCTTGCCCTCGGCCAGCCAGAAGTCATCCACCCGGTCGATAAAGGCCTTGAAGGCCCAGTACAACTCGCGCCGGGCCAGCGGGGCCCCTAGACAGTGATGCGTGCCCGAGCTGAAGCCCAGATGTGACCCCGCATTCTTGCGTTCCAGGTCAATGTCGTGCGGGCAGTCAAAGGTCTCCGGGTCGCGGTTGGCCGCGCCAAAGCGCGCCATGATCACCGCTCCTTCGGGAATGGGCACGCCGCGAATTTCCGTGTCGCGCAGGGCCATGCGGGTCAGCCCCTGTACTGGGCCTTCGAGCCGCACGACTTCTTCGCAGAAATTGCGCAGATATTTGTCGGGGTCGGCCTTCAGCTTTTCCCAAACATGTTTGTTGCGGGCGAGCAGCATGATGCCTGCGGAGATCGCATTGGTTGTAGTTTCCGACCCGCCCACAAAGGTATCCTGCGTCATATGGGCGTGCAGTTCGTTGTCCGTCAGGCAGCGGCCCCATTCCTCGATATAGTGGTTCACCAGATCCGACAGCAATGTATTGTTGGGGTTCTTGCGCAGCTCTTCAAAGATCGGCTGGAAATAGTGTTGCTGCTCGATTTCCATCTCGGCGGACCAGATCATTTCTTCCTCCGTCAGCCCGAAGCCGCGGCCCTTGATCCAGGCATCGGTCCATTCCTTGATCTGCCAGACATCTTCATCCTTGGCGCCCATCTGGCGGCAAATCAGAATGAGCGGTAAGGGCACAGCCAGTGCCTGAACAATGTCGCAGGCGCCGTCATCGATGAATTTGTCGACCAGGTCATAGGCCAGTTCCTCCACCACCGGGTCCAGCTCGCGAATGCGGCCGGCGCGGAAGGCTTTGTCGAACACCGCGCGGATGAGTTTATGGTCCGGGTAGTCGCGGCTGGCGAGCGATGGCTCTGTCACCCAGCCCTTTTCCTGGAACAGCTCGTGCACCTTGCGGGCAGGGCCGGTGAGCTCGTCATAGTCATATTCCGTGCGCCGGTTCGACCAGGTCTTGGTGTCCTTGAGGATCTCACGCAGGTCGTCATAGCGGGTGACCATGTAAATGCCCGTCAGCGGGTCCTGCCAAACGGGCGCTTCCTCGCGCAGCAAATCATAGGTCGGGTAGGGGCACTCCAGCACTTCGATATCGGCCATGGCCGCATCTTCAAGGCGCGCTGGCACAATTGGGTCATCCATCCGGTTTACAGGTGCCATCATTCCCCCCCTTGTCTGGCCCTTTGCTGAGGCCCCCAGTATTGGCGCGGAAGGGGATGCGCGTCAATTCACTCGATGCGGTATTAATAATCTCCGTTCGTCCCGAGTGAATTGGCCACCATCAGGCGGGTAATTTGTATCGAGGGATGAACGCAATGATGTAGAGCGAGGCCGTGGCCATGCGCCCGTACCTCGATACAATCCTTCTCCCCGTTCAGGATCACTCGGTACGAGCGGGTTAGACAGGCTAGAGCCTATTCCCCCACCAGTTCTGCCCACATCATTGCATCACCTTCAGGCGGGTCATATTGCGTAATGGCACCGCCAGAGCAATTCGTGACCTCACCAACCTGGATATCCTTTCCATTGGTATACAGGTCGACCCGGATATAGGAAAAATCCGCCGAAAGCGTTGATGCAATGGCCAGCATGTCATCGAAATTGGCCGGACGCTTTGCCAGGCCCTCATAGGCGGGCCACCGGGTTACAAAGGGCAGGGGGATCCAGTCCGGGCGCAGGAGCTGACGGTTTACGCCACCATCCGGCGGGTGCCAGTCTGCCTGGATGATGCGCGGCTGGCCGTTATAGCAGTGCAGCTTGTATTCCCAGTCAACCGAGGCACCGAATACCAGTGGCTCAACGATAATGCCGGGTGTGATATCTTTGTAATTTGCCTCGCGCGCCAGGCGGTAAAAGTCCAGCTCCAACCAGTTTTTGATGGCTTCAAGATCAAGCATTTCGCCCTGCAGGCGCAGGCGGTTGCGGCCACTGGCGTGGCTGGCCTTGATGGCGCATTGGTCCGGAAAGTTGTAGCTGTCGACCTCTTCTGCTGTGCGCAGTACCGCCAGTGTCGGGACCGCCAAATCCTGCCCCAGCTTTCTGTTGATGATGGCCTTGGCGCCAACCTTGTCGGAAAGCGTCATCCGTTCCGGGTTTGTGAGTTCACCAAAGACTTTCATGCGCCACATCGCGTCATTCATGGTGTTCTGCCCGCCGGGCCAACGCCCATGATGGCGCAGGAATTTGACGGTGTTAATGCACCGATCCCAAAATCTCCCACTCGGCAGAGCCATGATCAGCCGGGCGCGAATGCCGTTGTCATGAACGGCCATATTGATCCCAAAATTTGTTGAAGCCGCTGACCATCCGTTCGATGGAGAAATTTTCGGCAATGCGCTGCCGGTTGGCCTGTCTGCGCGCAGCAAAGGGGGCGCCGGCCTGCCATTCTGTCTGCGCCTCCGCAATCGCCTGTGCCAGCGCAGTGGGGTCCTGGCGGGGGACAGACCAGCCGGTGTCGCCCACGATCATGGCGCTGTCACCGGCATCGGTCACAATGTTCGGCGTGCCAACGGCCATGCTTTCTGCCACCGAGTTGGAAAAGCCTTCGCCAGAGACACTAGGCAAAACATGCACATCGAGGGCAGCCATCAGGGCAGGGGCGTCATCGCGAACACCCAGCGGGGTAATTTGGCTCTCCAGGCCATGGTGCCGGTGGCGCTCCATCAGCACATTGTTGCCAGTGTCCGTCCCCATACCAAAAAGCAGCGTATGGATATTGCGGGTGCCCTGTTCCTTCAGCTGAGCAAGGGCTGCAAACAGTGTTTCGTGGTCTTTCTGCGGGTCCCACCGGGCAGCGACACCCAACAGAAACGTTCCTTCCGACAGGCCTAAGCCCTCGCGCAATCCAAGGCCGTCGAGCGAGGAAGAGGCACCTTCGGCCAGCTTCTCCAGCGCTGCGACATCATAGCCATTATAAACGACTTCAATGCTGTTCTTGCCGTAGCCCAGGTCAAGATGACTGCTCTTGCCGGAATCCGAGCAGCTGATGACTTTTTTGGGTAGAAAGCGGCTCGAGAATGCACAGAGTTTGACCAGGATAGCCGCCACCCGGTTGGTTGCCACCCCGTCCAGCGTTGAAAAACGAATACCCCAGAAGGTTGGAATGCAGCCTGCACAAAGTGCCGCAACGCTCCCCATAATATCGGCGTGGTACAGCCACGTCTGCACGGCGTGCGGGCGAAGGTCGCGTAACAGCCCTATCAGTTGGCGCAGGCCAGCCAATGTGGGCCTGCCCCTTGGCATGTTCAGGGCGTGAACGTCGATGTTCGCTGCACGCAATTTGGGGCCAAAGGCGTCCTCATCCAGCATGCTGATCACGACATGGCGATAGGCTTTGTCATGGGTGGCAAGGCGCATCAACGCATGTTGTGCCCCGCCAACCTGCAAACCTGTAATCAGGTGGCAGACGGTTTTCATCTCACTAGGCCGCGTCGGTCGAGGCGTTTGCTTGCGCGTGGGCCACGAAATGCCCCAGAATTTCCTGATAATGGCCGGGGGGGATGTCGTGTCCCATACCCTTTACTTCGACATAGCTAGCATTGGGGATCAGCTCGGCCGTATCCAACCCGGCTTCGCGGGGCACTAGCGGGTCAATATCGCCATGCAGCACCATGGTCGGCACGGTGATTTTGGGCAGCAACCAGGTGCGGCTGCCACTGGCAATAATCGCCAGGTACTGCCTTGCCTGCCCTTCGGGGTGATAGGCGCGGTCAATATCGGCCAGCGCTTCTTCATATAGTTCTTCGTCAGACGCCTGGAAGCCCGGGCTGCCGGTGATCTTCTTGCCCTTCACTTTGTGGCGGGCGCGGCCCTCACGGCTTTGGTCTTCGGCGACATTGGTCAGCACGGCGGTTGCCTCTGGCGTGCCCGGTGGCAGGCTGCCGCGGCTCGATGTCGACATCACGGATGTCATGCTCAGGCATTTCTCCGGGTGGTTGGCAGCGACCAGCTGGGCGATCATGCCGCCCATGCTCATCCCGGCCACATGGGCTTTGTCGATACCCAGGGCGTCGAGCAGCCCGGCGGCATCGGCGGCCATATCTTCCAGCATGTAAGGGGCGGTGGGTTTGATGCCTTCCTTAAGGTCGGCAAACACATTGGCCATGTCGGGCACGGGCTGATCGTCGAAATATTGCGACAGGCCGATGTCGCGATTATCGAAACGAACGACACGAAAACCTTCAGACGCCAGCATTTCTGCAAAGGCCGTCGGCCAGCCAATCAGCTGTGACCCCAGGCCGGAAATCAGCAGGAACGCAGGCGCGTTCTTGTCGCCGGTTTCTTCATATTCAATGGAAATGCCATTGGCGGTGATCTTGGCCATGTATGCCCCCCCAGCGTGTTCCTTGTGTTTGGGGCATCCTAGCCAATCAGACAGTGCCAGTGCGAGGCCTTTTTTCCTGTCAAAGAAATATCTTCCGGCGGCGAAGGTGACAGGCCTGCAGCCAAACTTCCAAAGGGTGTTTTATGATCAAATATGGTGCCGTCTCGCAGCAGACGGATGATACGACCCCCGTCCAGAAGGTGCAGGTGCGCACCCAATCTGTAGAGCGGGAATGCCTGGCATTGTAACCCTATGGCTTTTTTGCCAATGCCCCCAAAGGGGCGCTGGCCGTACTGCTGAACCTCAACGGGCAGGAGGACAACAAGGTCGGCATGCCCTTCATTCCGCAGGAAGAATTTGAAGGTGAAGAAGGTCGGTTCAAGGACCTGCAGCCCGGAGAGGTGCTGGTGGGGAACCTGCTGACCCGTGCCTTTGTGAAGTTTGACCGCGATGGGCACATCATTGTCGAGGCAAATGGCGACGTAGAGGTGACCGCCACTGGCGACGTCTCCGTCAGTGCCGGTGACGTAACAATCCAGGTAGAAAACGCGATTGTAGATGCAGATAGCGTCTTGCTTGGCGGTACGGGCGGACCGGCTGTGGCCCGGGTGGGGGACAGCGTCTCCAACGGGATCATCACCTCCGGTTCGTCCAAGGTTTCAGCGACATAGAAGGGCCATCCATGACCAGCAACATTGATATTGCCTTCCAGCAGGACAGCGCCGGCTTTTACGACCTGGCGATCGACTCCACAACGGGGGACCTGGCCGGCACGGAAGGATTGAACACGGCCATTTTGTTGTCGGCTTTTTGCGAACGCCGTGCCGATGAAGCCGACATCGCCCAGCCGGAACACCGCCGGGGTTGGGTGGGGAACCTTGTTGGCCCCCATGCGGATGACGGCTTTGAATATGGGTCCCATCTATGGCTGTTGGAGCAAGCCCGGCTAACCCAGGAAACGGCAAATCGCGCGCGCGATGCCCTGCGCAAGGCGTTCCAGTGGCTGGTTGACGACGGCCTCGTGCACCATATCGGCATGGATGTTGAAAAGACCCACGAAACCATTCGTGCGCGCGCCACCTTTGTTTCTCCGGAAAATGTCATTGAAACCAGCCTGTTCGACCTTGTCCGTAAGACCATTTCCTGACCCCGTCACTGCCTGAAGGACCACACCATGGCCATTGAAATTCCCAGCCTGCGCGACTTGTCGCGCCGGACCACAGCCGACGTCCAATCGGCGCTTCCTTCTGCCAACCCAACTTTTCGAGAAACGCTGTTGCAGGCGCTTATTTTTGCGACCACTGGCCGCACATGGGAAGCCTGGCAGCAATTGCGTTTGTTGGAGCGGGAGATTTTCCCGGACACCGCCTCAGACGCCACCACGCAGGCGCGTTGGGGTGCCTTGAGGGGCCTGGCACCGCTCTTGGCGTCAAGGGCAACCGGTTATGTCAGCTTTACCCAGCAGGAAGACGAGGTAGCCTCGCCGATCCCCCTTGGCACCCTGTTGCAGTCCGGCACCGGTAATCTCTACCGGACGCTGGAGGCGGGCACCATGCAGGCGGTCAGCTTGTCCATTACCAGCATGACGCGGCTGGGAAGTACCGTGTCTGTGCAGACATCGGCGGACCACAGCTTCACCGGCAACTCAGCAGTAACCATTACCGGTGCCAATGAGGCCGACTATAACGGCACACACGACATTGTGGCAACTGGTACGGACAGCTTCAGCTTTGAAATAGCGACAACACCGGAAAGCCCGGCCACAGGGGTGATGACCGCGTCTGCAATGCTGGCAACCGTGTTGGTCGAAAGCGATGGCGTTGGCCAGGCGCAGAACCTGGCGTCTGACATGGCGTACTCCTGGCTGGCTTACGGTGAGGGGCAAATCTATAGCGGGAGGCACATGACTACAACAATCAGAAGCTGACGGTATCATCCGTGTTAGCATCGTCTTCAGCAGGGTTGGGATTCGCCTGTGGCCCCAATAGAAAGACTTCGGAATTAACGTTGAAGTAGTGGACTTTCCAGACATCATCTTCCGATATGAGTTTAAATGACTCCTGTGCTGACCCATTAGCGAATTTACTGGAATAGGCCAAATCAGCCGTGGTCGTGCCGTTCACCCAGCTGGCATTGAAGTTATAGCTTGCACCTTCTTCGAAGGGGCCCATCTTGTCGTAAATGGCAGACATGAACTGATCAAAGCGTTCTCGCTCTGTTGACTCCCTGAACCCTTCTGAAATCTCCAGATAAAGTTGGTCCCAATTTTTTGCGTTGTAGAGATCGTGAAAGCGCTCAATAGTGGCACTTGTTTCTTCGGTGCTGAAATCACTGCAGGCCACAAGAATGACCAGAATCGGCGTGAGCATCATGCGGCTGAAACCATTCATATTTTGAGCTCCAAATTCTTGAATTATAGAGGACAGCATAAGTAAGGACGTCTAGCCGCACAAGGTATCGAAGAATCGTCATAGAGAGAGTTGATTCAGATTAAAGCTTAAGAATTGCTCTGCTAGTATCCCTGCAAGAACAGTATTTCCACAAGCGGGGTTGTCATGACAGTTGTAACCGTTCCCGTGGCCGATCGGCCCGAATGTATCCATGCCTTGAAGGTCGCAGTCGACCTTGCCAAGCGGCTCGACGGCCAGGTGATGGGCTATCACCTGCACCCACATCGGGATGATGATCGCAAGATCCCCACGGGTTCGGGGTCTGCGAAAGGTGCGCTCAAGCTGTTTGAATCAGTGGCTGAAGAAGCTGGCATGCCCGTGCTTTATAAATTGTCGGCCCGCAAGGGGTCTGCTGCTCATTGGCGTGAAATGGTCGGGAGTCCCGACAAGGTCATGCACATCATTGCCCCTGTGTCAGATATGGTGGTTGTGTCGCGCCCCAAGGGTAACGGCAAGGGTGCAACCGGCAAGGTCGCGCGCGATTTCTTGCTTGAAGCCCTGCGCAAAGGGGGGCGCCCAACGCTTGTGGTGCCGCAGAAGAAGATCAAATCCATTGGCAAGCGTATCCTGATCGCCTGGGATCAGAGCCGGGCGGTAACACAGTCGATCCAAAGTTCGCTGCCATTGCTGCGCGCGGCCGATGAAGTGCAGCTGCATTGCGCTGGCGCCGACTATCACCATGCGCCCAAGGCGCACCATATGCGGTCTTACCTGGCGCTTAACGGCATCAAATGCCGCATTACCACCAGCCGTGGCCTGTTCATCGAAGACGAGCTGGAAGAGGCCTATGCCGCTATGGATGCCGACCTGATGGTTATGGGTGCCTATAGCCGCACCCGGGTGGTTGAGCAGTTGCTCGGCGGCACCACAGAACACTTCCTGATGAGGGCAAAAATCCCGGTCCTGTCCACCCACTCTGTGGGGTAGAGGTGCCCCTTCAGGGGCACTGTTGTTGCCCCTGAAAGAAACACCCCATGATGAACCACTGGAGTGCAGCTTCGGCGGCGCGGCTGGCCACGTGCGACCCGCGTCTGGTGGCCGTGTTCGACCACGTGCTGCAGATTGTTGATTGCAGCATTCTCTATGGGTCTCGGGACGAAGCGACCCAGAACCAGATGTTCTGCGACGGCAAAAGTACTTTGCGCTGGCCCCAGTCCAAACACAACCAGACCCCGAGCCGGGCCATCGACGCGGCCCCCTGGCCCATCGACTGGCAGGGCCGCGAACGGCTGAGCCTTTTTGCCGGTATCGTGCTGGGCGTGGCGGACGCGCACGGCATTCGCCTGCGCTGGGGTGGGGACTGGGACCGGGACTTCACCCTGACCGACAATAATTTTGATGACCTTGTTCACTTCGAGCTGATGGAGTAGCCCATGCACGCATTGATCAACCGCCTGAAAGAACCCTCCAGCTGGGCGGGGTTGGCTGGTCTGGCCCTCTTGGCAGGCCTGTCGATGGATGACTTCAACCTTTATGTGCAGGCGCTTACGGGTGTTCTGGCCTTTCTCGCCATTGTCATGAAAGAGGCTGGCCATCCCTAAAATATTCACGCCTGCTTTTATTGACTTGGCGGTGCGCCGGTTTCATACTTCCGTCTTGGCCGATTGAACAAGTGGCCGATCCGGGAACTATGAAATTCAGAACGAGGCGCGCCATGTCGTCAGACGTCATTACCAAGACAGATGCCATTCCACTGCACCCGCTGGCCATCGATGCCAGTACGGATATTGAGCTGCGGGGCGACCCCATAACGGGCGACCGCTATTACTCGAAAGAGTTTATGCAGAAGGAATGGGAACACATGTGGAAGCGCGTCTGGCATATTGCTGGGCGCGAGGCGCAGCTGGAAGAGCCTGGCGACTTCATGATCCACGACTTCATGCATGAAAGCGTGATCGTCATTAAACAGGAAAATGGCAGCTATCGCGCTTTCTATAATGTCTGTGTGCATCGCGGTACGCGACTTGTCTGGAATGACGGCCACGCCACGTCGATGGAATGCCCGTACCATGGCTGGGTCTGGGGCAATGATGGCGAATTGCTCGATGCGCCGGACCGGCACGACTTTGCCCAGGGGGACCCCTGCGGCAAGCTGCGGCTGAAAGAGCTGCAATGCGATACCTGGGCGGGCTTCGTTTGGTACACGATGGACCCCAACGCGACGCCTTTGATGGAATATCTCGACCCGATGCCAGAGCTGTACAAGAACTGGAAAACGGACGATCTTATTCGCGTTACCTGGCTGAAGGTTGATCTGGAAACGAACTGGAAGTTCGCCTCCGACAATTTCTCAGAGAGCTACCATACCCGCACCGCCCACCCGCAGGTGCCGTGTTTTATCGACCAGGATCATTGGACGGCATCCCACGAAATGTTCCCGCAGGGGCATGGGCGTATCCACCAGCCTGGCCGGCCATCATTGCGTGACCAGCTGGGGCCGGATGACCACCAGCCGTTCGACGACATGCTGCGGGACTGGGACATCGACCCGGATTCCTACGCCACCTATGAAGAAAAAGCCATTCAGGGTTGGAAAGACCTCAAGGCCGCCAAGAAGCGCCTGTGGAAAGAAAAAGGTTACCTGCATTATGAGCACATGACGGAGAGCGAAACCGTCGACAGCCCGCACAATGTGGTGTTCCCTAATGTCACCATGTCCTTTGTGCCTGATGGGCTTACCGTGTTCCGCACCGAGCCGCACCCGACCGACCCGGAGAAATGCACCTTTGATCTGTGGGTGATGCTGTTCCCGGTATCCGACCCCAATGAGGCGGTCAAAATGGGGTCGTATGACATTATTACTGAGGCCACCGAGCCCGATTGCCGCGTGTTTGACCAGGGCAGGGGGCTGCCTGATATGGAAGGGCAGATCTTCTTCCAGGACATGGCACTGGCAGAAGGTCAACAACGTGGCATGCATAGCCAGGGTTATGAAGACGCCTACCTTGCAGGGCAGGAAACCCGCGTGCGCCGTTTCCATGAAGTGCTGAATGACTACATTGAGGGTCGGCGCTAGGGGCTCTTGTCTCGCTCACGGTGGTGAGCAAAACTTGCGCCTTCTAAAACCTGTCACCCCGGACATATGGTATTAGGTTGATGCGTCACCAAGGCCGTTCGCACTGAGTGCCCCGAAGGGGTGTATCGAAGTGCAACGGCTGTCGTGGATAGCGCACCCTTCGATACACTTTCTCGCAGCTCTCGAAATCACTCAGGGTGAGCGGATTTCTTCGCTTCCCGTCCTCACAACACCACCAAAGGACTTATCCATGATCCAGCTGTCGTCCCCTGTGGGCGAGGCCGTGGCCTTGCTCGACACGATATTGATGCCCCTAGGTGTCCTTGGCCGTGCGGCCCGGGTCATTCATGCCATCCAAAAGGATCGAGCTGTCGTCAGGGTGGACGCGGTCCATCAGGGCCTCACCGGTCAGTGTCGTACCGTCGTCAAAACCATATAGTCGGCGGAACTCGGCCGATGCGGTGACGACGTCCGTTTTCATATCCCATTCCCAATGGCCCAGCCTGGCAATGCCTTGCGCCTGTTCCAACCGGGCCTTGTTGGCTTCCAGCTTCTCCTTGGCGGTTTTTTCTTCAGTGATATCGCGGGCAATGAGAATGCGGTCGGTATACGGGGACTGGTTGTCTTCAGTGGGTACACCAAACAGGCGAACATCAACCCAGATTTCATCGTCGCCGGGGTGGAGCAGCACTTCTTCCTGCCAAACGCCTTCCTCTGCAAGGACCTCAAGCCCCCGGGTGACAACGGTATCGTCGATGCCCGCTGCGGGCCATATTTCACTGATCGACTTGTGGCCGATCAACTCTTCACGCGGACGGCGTATGATCCGTTCAGCAGAACTGTTGACGTCTAGAATGGTTGCGTCGGCACCAATAAGGAATACACCTTCTGTCATGCCCTGCATCACCTGGGTTTGCAGCAGGTGTTGGCGCGAGGCAGCGCGTTCCTCTGTCACTTCCCGCAAGGTGCCCACATAACCCATGAAATTGTCATTGTCGTCAAAGTGGGGCACACCGCTTGATGACCACCAAAGTGTCATGCCTTCGCCGATTTGAAATCGTACATCCACGCCCTGGAAGGGCTCGTGCCGGTCCATAGCCGCCTGCAGCGTTTCCCAGTCTGGCGACTTGGCAAGTTTCTTATCCATGTCTTGAAACAGGCTCTGGCCCCGCAGCATGACATTGGCCTCTTCCATCAATTCAAGCATGGTTGGGGAGCCACCGATCAGCTTATGTTCGGCATCCGTTTCCCAAAAAGAATCGGAGGCAAGGGCCAGGTAGCGTTCAAAACGCAGGCGCGCGTCATCCTGCCTGGCTTTCAGTGCTCCTTCGTCGCGGCTGAATTTTTCTTCCGTGACGTCTTTTTTTGGTTGTCATGCGTCTTGGCGTCCCAATAAGGCAAATCTATCAGGTCTGAGGATGCCGGGACACTACTTGGCAGCAATCAGGGATGCGTGAAAATCACAAGCTGCCTTGCAGGGCTTGTCCAGTGAGCGGTCGTGCCCGGTCTTGCTCAGGGCTTGACAGTTGGGGCGTCGTCGCCTGCGGACTTTGCTTCCTTGGATACGGTAAAATTGATTGTTTCCCGCGCAATGGCACCGCCCGAGATAATGAAGGACATGGCTTCATCCATCGTCCAGTCGGTGGAGACAACCCGGTCCATGGGTACCAGTTCCAGATAGCCCGAAGTCGGGTTCGGTGTGGTCGGCACGTAAACGGCGGCAATGGTCTGGCCGGTGTATTCGTCAACCAATGTGCGGGTTACAAAACCGACTGTTTTCATCTGGCGCGAGGGAAATTCAATCAGGACCACGCGCTGTACGCCGTCCGGTTTGGTCTGCAGTACATTGGTCAACTTTTTGACGGACCCATAGACGCGCTCAACCAGCGGAATGGTCTGCATGGCCGTGTCGAACCAGGTCAGGATACGCCGCCCCACGAAGCGCGATGTGGCCCAACCCACGATATAGACCAGCAGCAGTGTAAGGCCGATGGACATGACAGCCTGGAACCAGGGGCTCATGACCCAGGCGGCCTCTGCGCCCACAATGGCCAGCAGCCAGTCAGCGGCTGGTTTGCCGAAGTCTGAAAGTTGCAGCAACACGAATTCAAAGATGATCCAGGTAATCCACAAGGGCACCAGCGTAATGATACCGGTAATGATAAATCGCTGGGTGCTGGAGAAGAGGCGGGGAATGATCGTGTTCTGGGACATGCTTTGTTTCCTGTTGGGCGCAGGCGGAACTGCTTGGCCTTGTGCCTACTTGCTCTTATGATCGCGCATCATATCAGGCGCGGGCGCCCCTGGCAGCCTTTGCGCGCAACACAGTGAAAGAGATGATGATGCAAGATCCCCGTTACAAGAGGTCTTTTGGCCGCAACGCCATGGCAGCCGGTATGGCAGGCCTGCTGGTGCTGGCCGCCTGCGGTGAAGCCCCGCAGGAAACTGAGGCCCCGGCCGAAGCAGAAGCGCCCACCTTCAATGACCCGACACAGGCAAACCCCAACCCGGACCGCTCCGAAGGCTCTACCATACCCCAGGAATTCCTGGAAGCAGACCCGCTGGTCGTTGCAGCCGGGCCGGTGGCGCTGACCAATATCGATATGCCCGAGGGTTTTGTGATCCGTGAATGGGCGTCGGTTGAAGGCGCGCGGTCGCTGGTGGTGGGCGATGGTTTTGTCCTCGTCAGCACCCAGGGCGACAGCGTCTATGCCGTCCCGTTCGACAACAAGATGCAGGCTGGTGAGGTTGTGACCGTCGCCAGTGATCTGCATGTCGGCAATGGCATTACCTTGGTCGATGGCGTGCTCTATATTGCCGAGCAGCACCGGGTTACCCGCTGGGGTGACGAGCCGCTCGACATCAACAACCCCGCCAAAGAAGGCGTACAGGTTGGGCCCGATCTGCCGGATTTGTGGCACCATGGCTGGCGCTATATGACAACCTCTGCTGATGGCAAGCTGCTGGTGGGCACGGGCGCGCCGTGTAATGTCTGTAAGCTACGGCCGCTGGAAGGCTCAATCATTCGAATTGACCCCGCCACGGGCGTGCATGAAACGATCGCCACGGGCATTCGCAATACCGTCGGCATTACCATTCATCCCGAAACGGGCCAGCCATGGTTCACCGATAATGGCGCCGACATGATGGGTGATGATATTCCGCCTGAAGAGCTGAATGTTCTGGTCGAAGACGGCAAGAGCTATGGCTTCCCCTGGTATGGTGGTGGACGCGAACGGACACCGCAGTTC
>JAURPT010000030.1 GCA_030836535.1 Alphaproteobacteria bacterium | reverse complement strand
GAAGAATTGCTCGCCGCAGGTCACGAAGACGCAGAATATGACGCCTGGTTGATCAATATCGGCGAAGGTGACCAGTTCGGCAGTGGGTTTGTCGACGTGAACCCGAATTCTAAAATCCCGGCGCTAATGGATCATTCCACGGAAACACCGACCCGGATTTTTGAATCCGGCGCGATCCTTTTATACCTGTCGGAAAAATTTGGTGGCGCCTTTGTGCCCGATGATCTGGCCGCCCGGGCCGAGGTCTATTCCTGGCTGATGTGGCTGATGGGCAGCGCGCCCTATCTGGGCGGTGGTTTTGGCCACTTCTACGCCTATGCGCCGGAACGCTGGAAATACCCGATCGACCGTTACACCATGGAAGCCAAGCGCCAGCTTGATGTGCTGGACCGCCGCCTGGGCGAAAGCCAGTGGCTTGGGGGTGATGATTATTCCATTGCCGATATGGCGACGGCCCCGTGGTACGGCACGTTGGTGATGGGCAATATCTATGAAGCCGGTGAATTCCTGGATGTGGGGTCTTACAAGAACGTCAATCGCTGGAAGGATGACTTTGAAGCGCGTCCGGCTGTTCAGCGGGGACGCATGGTCAACGCCACTTGGGGCGACCCGGCCAAACAATTGCATGAGCGCCATGATGCCAGCGACTTTGACACCAAGACGCAGGACAAGCTGGAAGCCTCTGAGTAACCAGCTTTAGAGCGGGACTTTCGCGCCGTTGCGCAGGCCCCCTTCGCCCAATTTTTGCAGGGCGGCTTCCCGGAAAGCCGGGTAGTCGCCCAACACAATCAGCCAACAATAGATGCAGGGCGTACCTTCCATATCGATCTCAAACGGTGAAAAACCGAGATGCATGATCGAAAAGGGCGCATCACTCTTGCCCGGCATGTACTGGCTTACAAAATCCAAGAACCCATCATATTGGTCGGCAGCCACGAGCTCAAAAAAAGCCACGGCGTCCTGACCCTTGCGGTCAACCCGCCGCAACGCCTGGGTCGGGAATAATCCCGCCGTCCAACGCGGGTTGATCTCGGTAATGATGACCTCGCCTTCGGGACCGATGAAGAAGTCGATCCCCATATTGTCGCCCACATCGGAGCCGAAACCGAATTGTTTTACATAATGGCCGACCTGTAGCAGGACGTCTTCCTGCGCCGGGGTCAGTGGGTTTTCATAGCGGATGTGATTACCAATCCAAAGGCCATCCGCCACCAGAATGCGCCGCACATTGTCGAGTTTGACGTCTGTGTCGTCGATATAGAGGTCCGCCGTCCATTCCTCATATTGGTCGAGCGGCAGGCGCTGCTGCACCAAAACAGGGTCTGAAGCGTCATAGTCCAGCAGAAATTCTTCGACCTCCGCCAGGCTGTTGACGGCTTTGACATTCCGCGCACCAGGCTGGCCCGTCATTTTCAGGATCACCTGATTGTCATGACGCTCAAAAAAGTCGGCAACATTCGGGTCATCGCCCACCGGTTGTTGCGCGATGATCGTCTCCGGCACGGGCAGGCCAAACGCCGGCGCATTTTCTGCAAAGTGAAACTTGGAATTCAGCTTGAGCATGCGTTCAATAGCTTCCTGATCCTGATGGATCATCTGGTTCGACCGGCTCATCATCAAAAAGGTGACCAGTGGCACATCGGGTAGATTCTCCGCCAGGGTCTCGTAATAGGTGTCGACCGGGGCGTAGATGAGATTATCCAGCGGCACCATAGGCATGCCGAGGGTGCTCATCATGCCATGGTGTTTTGCCATATAGGCCGACCAGGGCGGTTTCGAGAATTGCTCGAACAGGCCCACATAGTCGGCGGGCTTGCTGATTGCCAGCAATGACGCCTGCAAAATCGCCAGCAATTGGTTTTGCTCAAAATGGTCGCGCTTTTGCTTTTCGGTCAGCTTATCCATGTCGAAATGGAGCGGCAGATCGTCTGCTGCCATGGCGAAAAATGTCGCCTGCTGTCTGTCCGGGAAAAATGCCCCTGCCTTCATCGAAATCTCCCCCTTGCTTCGATGGCCTCACAGAACCTTAGTACAAAACGACGGAGCGGATCGACTTTCCTTCATGCATCAGGTCAAAAGCAGTGTTGATGTCTTCGAGCGGCATGGTGTGAGTAATCAGATCGTCGATGTTAATCTTACCGTCCATATACCAGTCGACGATCTTGGGCACATCGGTGCGGCCGCGCGCGCCACCGAAGGCCGTGCCTTTCCAGACCCGGCCCGTCACCAGTTGGAAAGGCCGTGTAGCAATTTCCTGCCCGGCTTCTGCCACGCCAATGATGATCGACTGGCCCCAGCCACGGTGGCAGCATTCCAGCGCCTGGCGCATCACATCCGTATTGCCTGTCGCGTCGAATGAATAGTCAGCACCACCATCTGTCAGGTCCATAATGGCTTCCACCACCTTGTCATTCCCAATTTCAAGCGGGTTGATGAAGTCTGTCATGCCGAACTTTTCAGCCATGGCGCGCTTCGCGGGGTTGATATCAACACCGATAATCTTGTCGGCACCGACCATGCGGGCACCCTGAATAACATTGAGACCAATGCCACCGAGGCCGAATACAGCCACATTCGCACCTGGTTCCACCTTGGCGGTATAGATCACCACACCAATGCCCGTGGTGACACCGCAGCCAATGTAGCATATTTTGTCGAAAGGCGCGTCTTGCCGCACCTTGGCAACGGCAATCTCCGGCATCACGGTGAAGTTGGAGAAAGTCGAGGTGCCCATATAGTGATAAAGCGTCTCCCCATTCAGTGAAAAGCGAGAGGTGCCGTCAGGCATCACACCCTGGCCCTGCGTGCCACGGATCGACGTGCAGAGATTAGACTTCTGCGACCGGCAGGTTTTGCATTCACGACATTCCGGCGTGTAGAGCGGGATCACATGGTCACCGGGTTTGACCGAGGTGACACCCGGGCCAACCTCACGAACAATACCGGCACCTTCGTGCCCCAGGATAGACGGGAAGATGCCCTCGGAATCCTTGCCTTCCAGTGTGTAAGCGTCGGTATGGCACACGCCTGTGGCCATGATTTCTACCAGCACTTCGCCTTCCCGCGGGCCTTCCAGGTTCACGTCTTCAATCACCAACGGTGAATTGGGTGCAACCGCAATAGCAGCACGTGTCTTCATGACTTTTCCCTCCCCTTTCCAGCAAGGCTAGCTGATACACAATCCGCCATCAATGGGCAGGCACTGGCCGGTAATATAATTGCTGGCGGGCGACGCCCAGAAAACGGCCACGCCTTCCAGTTCTGCAAGGTTGCCGGACCGGCGCTGCGGGATACGCTGCATCATCCAGTCATGAAATTTGTTGCCTGTGCGATTGTTCGAGGCGCCGGTCATTTCCGTTTCATAATAGCCAAACAGGAGCGCATTAGCCGTGATCCCATAGCGTGCCAGCTCAAAGGCCGCACCACGCGTCAGGCCGTTCACCGCCGCTTTAGAAGCTGCATAATTCGTGTTGCGGTTTACGCCCATGATGGATTGCCCGGAACCAGAAACAATGAGCTTGCCGCCCTCGCCCCGGTCAATCATGTGCCGGGAGACGTGGCTGTATACCAGGGCCACCCCACGGGTATTGACCTGTTGGACCGGGTCCCACTTATCTGCTGTCATTTCTGACAGCGGCACACCGCCACCGCCCATACCAGCATTGGCAAAACAGCTGTCGACCTTGCTGAGCTGCTCCAGCGTGCCCGCCATGGCCGTCTCAATCTGTGCTTCGTCAGCCAGATCGCAAATGAATGAGGCAATACGACCAGTGCCATACTCATCCAGCTCTTCAACGGCGGCGCTATTTTTGGTGTCGTTGCGGGCCCAGACAGCCACATTGGCATTGGCTTTGGCCAGGCCACGTGCGAGCGCTAGCCCAATCCCGCCATTACCACCGGTGACCACAGCTGTATGGCCGGACAAATCAAACATTTGCATGAATTTTACTCACCTATAAGGATGTCAGATAGACATCCAGTCTTTCACTCATGTCACGATAGGCACCCTGCAGGTTCTCTGCAATCGTCTCTAACGGCGCGTCATCATCAGCCAGGAATTTGCCCGTCCACAGGATCTCGCAGCCCTGTTCGGCGACCTGCAACTGGATGGTGACATCATAGGTCTGCATACCCAGGGGCGAGCCGCTGGTCAGGCTGTAGGTGATCACTTGTTGGGCGTCATCATGCGCGTCCAACCGGTGCTGAACCTCACCCACACTGGGCAGAGTAAAGTCCCGCACCATGCCGACCCCTTCGCCGGACACGGTCAATGCACCTTCGTCGCCACCTCTTACCCAGTGCAACAGCGACCCGAAGTCTCCGAGCACTTCCCAGGCCTTCCCAGCAGAGGCACCAAGCCCCTGCTGATAGGTGACTGTCTGCCAATTCGCCATACTCAATCGCCACTATTTGGCGTTCGCATTGAGCAGTACTTCACCCGGCTTGGCGCCCGTGCAGTCCTGGCCTTCAAAGGTGATCTGGCCATTGACCATAGTGTAGTGCAGGCCTTCTGCCTTCTGGGAGCGACGCCAACCACCAGCAGGCTGGTCGTAGAGTTTTTCCATCTTGTCCCAGGACGGCGTGCGCTTGATGGTCTCGGGGTCGTAGACCACGACATCGGCAGGCGCGCCTTCCCGCAGGATGCCACGATCTCCCAGCCCACACATATGGGCCGGCAGGCGTGACAGGCCATAATGCGCTTTTTCAGCTGAGATCAGGCCCTCTTCTCGGACCATCCATTCCAGCAGATCCGTCGGGTAAGCACCCTGCACCACGAAGTGGCAATGGGCACCGCCATCGGAAATTCCCGGCACCACATAGGGGTTGTCGAGCACCTTCTTGGTGGTCGCGGCCGAGGTATTGTAGGCATTACCGACAAATTCAGCTTCGAAGTTGGACTCGAGCGAGATATCGAGCAGAACGTCGGCGACATGCTTGCCTTCTGTCTCGGCAATTTCGGTGACCTTGCGATCTTCATAGTGCTTGAGCCTGTCATGGCCGGCGGCACCGTGCATGGTAAGCCTGTCTGCCTTACCGGACGTGCCCAGGCCGCCCACGATGCCCCGGTCAATTTCATCACGCAGGCGCAGGCGCATGTCTTCATCGCGCATCATGGCCATACGCTGCTCTTTCGGGCCGTTCATGACCTCGTGCCAGGCCGGGGCATTATCCCACAGAGACCAGTCTTCAAAAGTCAGCAGGGTTGGCGAACGTACCGTGAAACCCATCCCGAAGACCTGCAGGCCCTTGTCATGGGATTCGTCCAGCCAATCCAGGAAACGCTCATGCGGCTCGGGGTCTTCATCATTGGCCAACAGAATGTTGCGCACTATCGGGCGGCCTGATGCCTCCGCCAGCGAGGTCATAAAGTCTTCCACCGTGTCGTGATCTGACGGCGAAGAATCGAACATTTCGATAAAGCCTTCACCGCGCTTGGCCAATTCCTCACCAAATTCAATCAGCTCATAATCGGGGATCACATCTGTCGGCATGGGGGTGCCGTCCCAGTCAGGCTGTACGGAAGGCACGCCACAACGCTGGTAAGAGAAACCGCACGCCCCATGATCCATAGCCTCATGCATGATCTGGAACATTTGGTCTTTTTCTTCCCGCGTCGGGCGGCGGCTTTTGGCTTCTTCAACCGACCCCATGACATAGGCATAGACCGGGTTAAGCGGTACCAATGTCTGGCAATTTACGCCTTTGGGAATTCGCTTGAGGTGCTCGATCCAGTCCGGCAGGGTTTCCCAGCCATATTTGTCCCATTCCATGCCCTCTTTCATGGTTTCGAACTCAATGGCCTCGTTCCGGGTCATCATCATCTGGGCACGCTCACGCATATGCGGCGGGATGGGTGCAAAGCCAAAGCCGCAATTACCCAGCAGCACCGAGGTCACCCCATGCCAGCCGGAAATAGTGCAATAAGGGTCCCACGTGATCTGGGCATCATAATGGGTGTGAATGTCGATATAGCCCGGGGCAACGATGTTACCCTCAGCATTGATTTCACGGTCAGCATTAGCCCCGTTAATGCCACCTATTTTGGCGACTTTACCGTCTTTGATGCCCACATCCGCCTTGAAACGGGGGATCATGGTGCCGTCGATAACGGAGCCATTGCGAATAAGAATATCGTAGTCAGACATTGAATATGCTCCCCTAAACGTCTTGCGGTGTCTTGACGATGTACTTGGTGAGTAATGGCTCGACAGCCATATTTTCCGGCACCTTT
>JAURPT010000029.1 GCA_030836535.1 Alphaproteobacteria bacterium | reverse complement strand
CGTCGGCCTCTACAAGCGCCTACGCGGCTGAATAGCCTCAGGAACACGCCTCAAAAATCGCGTGAACATGGCGGTGGTCTGTACCGCAGCACCCGCCCATGATGTTGAGGTTGGGTAGCAACGCCATCAATTCTCGATATTCGCTGCCCAGTTCCAACGGGTTGCCGTCATCCAGTTCCTCGGCTTCATCCAGTTCTGCATGGCTCATTTTCGAGGCATTGGCGCGAATACCCTGAATGCGAGACTGCCAGTCTCCGCTGTCATTGACCGGGTCGGCGAAATGCGCGGAGTGCGCGCAATTGATCATGAAATAGGCGGGCGCCCGTTTTGCCTCACCGTCCACCTGAGCAATGGCTTCCCTTAAAGGCTGCCCCGAAGGTAGATGGCCGTCTGTTTCAACGGTAAAGGAAATAGCGGCAGGCAAACCGGCGGCTTCTGCCGCATTGGCAATGCCAATGGCCTCATCGGCATAGGTCATTGTAATGGCCGTTACCATATCGGCGTCGGTTCTGGAAAAGCTGCCGATCTGGGTGGCGTGGTAGGCTTGGGCATCGCTGGCGGACATGGCCTCACCGACCACATAACCGTCACCGCGCGGGCCAACGCAGCCGCTAATCACCATGGGAGAATGCTCGGTTTCAAAAGCGTCACCGACACGACTCAGTTGGCGAATAGCTTCCTGGTTCAGGTGGTCCAGCTTGGCGGCACCGTGACCAAGAATATTGGCCCAGTCCGGGCTTGCACGCCACGTAGCAGACTCCAAAATGAAACCGGTTTTCCCGTCTCGTGCCAGGGAGGAATAGGTATGAAAATACTGATCGAGTACGGCATGTGTGTCAGGGTTGTCGAGCAACGGGTAGGCGGCAAATTCCGGAAGGTCTAGCTCTTCGTGGAAGATCAGTGTGGTCTCGAGTCCGCCATCTGTCAGAAATAATGTACCGTCAAGTTGCGGCAGATTTTCAGAATATTTCCCCATCAGTTTTCCCTCGGTGGCCTGACCCGCTTCCCTATATGACTTTGGCAGTAGAACTGGCGGTTGCCAATATCTTTCCCTCTGTGTCGGTAATGCGGCCTTCCAGGAAGGCAATGGACCGCCCCATGCGTACCACCCAGCCCTCGCCGATCAGGGTTGTCAAAGGGGCAGGCGCCAAAAAGCTGGTTTTCATTTCCAGTGACGAAACATGCCGCCCCGGGCCTAATTTGGCCATGGCAGCACGGGCCATGGCGTTGTCCAGCATGGCGCCAACAATGCCGCCCTGTACGATGTCGCGGCCATTTGAATGGTCGATGACACCCTCATAACTACCTTTGAAATAGCCGCGTTCAGCATCGATTTCGATCTGCTGTGCGCCGAGAGTTTCATTGATCATGTCGGGATGTCCTTGGTCGGTCGTCTCTATGGTCAAACCTCATAGGGGCATCACCTTAAGGGGTCAACGACCATGGTTGGTACCCGGGTCATACTCTCAGATTTAATAGTTTTGTCCTGAGGGGGCATTTGTTAGGCTTTTCGTTCTGCTTTTCAGGGGAGACAGAAGTTGGCTACAAAACTCGAAAATCTTGAAGAATGGCGCCAGTCGCCACCCGAAGCCCAGCCGGATCCGGAGAATACCGGCCATCCGATTGATGGCTACCGCTACTTTTCACAGGAATTCTTCCATCAGGAATGGGAAGAAATGTGGACCAAGGTCTGGATTTTGTTGGGCCGTGAAAGCGAAATTCCGGAACCGGGCGACTACCAGATGGAAGAAGTCGGCCCAGAAAGCTTCATCATGGTGCGCCAGCAGGATGGCAGCATCAAAGCCTTCTATAATGTCTGCCAGCATCGCGCAGCCCGCTTGGTCTTCAATGACCTGGATTCGGTAGAAGCCTTCATCTGCCCTTACCACGGCTGGCGGTTTGAGCTGGATGGCGAGCTGACCTACGCCCGCGACGCGGAAGATTTCCCCGAAGGGGACCCATGCGGCAAAATGAACCTGATTGAAGTACCGTGCGAAACTTTTGCTGGCTTCATCTGGATCAATATGAATGAGGATTGTGAAAGCCTGCGGGAATATCTCGGCCCCGTCTGGGATGACTGGGAAGCTTATGGTGTAGACAAGTGGAAGCGCTACCAGGCACTGACCGGAGAAATGCCGAATAACTGGAAGGTTATTCAGGATAATTTCAATGAGTCTTATCACTTGCCCACGGTGCATCCTGAATCAGACTCAACGGTGGAAGAAAATTACAAATACACCCAGTTTGACATGTTCCCTGAAGGCCATGCCCGCATGTGGATGAAGTCTGGCGTGCCATCGCAGTTGCTCGACCTGAAACCGGGTGACGAACTGCCGGAGGCCATGCAGATGACTCTGCGGGCCTATGGATTGGATCCGGAAGATTTCCGCGACAACCCCTATGGCACGCGAGAAGCGTTGCAGAAGGCGAAGCGGGCCTATGGTGAATCAAAGGGGTATGACCACTACGAGAACCTCAAGGATCATCAGCTGACGGATACCTATCACTATACAATTTTCCCGTCGACAGCTGTGTCTGTCTGGGCTGATGGGTTCCACTTCCTGCGGTCGCGTCCGCACCCAACAGACCCCACCAAGTGCATCTTTGACAATTGGTGGTATGCCAGCCAGCCGGAAGGTGAAACTGCACCGGTGAACACGGCTGCTGGTCAGGTGCCGCGTGACGCCGAAGTTGACCACGAAGTGTTCAAATATGGCGAAAAGAGCATGGGCTTTGCCATCGACCAGGATCTGGCGGTAACGCCGGGCCAGCAGCTTGGTCTGCGGTCGCGTGCCTTCAAGGGCGTATATCTGTCGCACCAGGAATGGCGTATTCGCCGCTATCACGAAGTGATCGACGAATATATCAACGGCGTGCGGCCGGGTACGAAGACCTAACGGTCACACGATATATCAGCTGAAAGGCTGACCTCTGATCTGGAGGGGGGAGGGGGCGCTGCGGCGCCCCCATTATTTTAGGCCCCCAATATTCTAGGCAATGAACCCGACGACAGCGCCGGTCAAACAGGTGGCCAACGTGCCGCCAATGATAGACCGTATGCCCAGCTCTATCACTTCTGGCCGCCTGCTCGGGCATAGGGTGCCCAGCCCGCCGATCATTATCGCCAGGCTGCCAAAATTGGCAAAGCCGCACAGGGCATAGGTCATGATCAACTCTGACCGTTCGCTCAGCGTACCTGTGGGCAATGCAGCCATATCGGCATAGGCGATCAGCTCATTCAGAATCGTTTTGGTCCCCAGCAGTGCGCCCGCGCTGGTCGCCTCGGCCCAGGGAATACCCATCAGCCAAGCAATGGGTGTCATGATCCACCCGAGCATGCGCTGCAGGCTCAAGGGTTCTCCGGCAATATCAGGGAATAGCCCGATGATCTGGTTGGCCAGCGCTACCAGCGAGACCAGAACCACCAGCAGAGCAATAATGTGCAGCAATAATTGCAGGCCGTCTGATGTGCCTTTGACCAGCGCCTCCATGGCATTGTGTTCTTCAGCAGGCGGCAGGGTAACCGATGCATCATCTTTGTCAGATGGTGGGATCATCAGTCCGGCCACCATTAACGCCGCCGGGGCCGAAATGAGCGAGGCCGTCAACAAATGCCCGGCGGCATCGGGGATCGCGCCAGACAGGATGGTCGCGTAGAGCACCAGCACCGTACCCGAAATTGTCGCCATGCCGCTGACCATCACCATGAACAGTGCGCTGCGGGACAGGCGTTCCATATATGGCTTGATGAAAAGTGGCGCCTCAACCATGCCGACGAAAATATTGGCGACGGTGGCCATACCGGCGGCGCCACCGATCCCCATGCTGCGGCGCAAAACCCAGGCAAAGCCTTTCACAATGGCCGGCAGGATACGCCAGTAATACAGCAGCGCACTCAGCGCAGAGATGACGAGCACCAAAGGCAGGGCCTGGAAGGCAAAAATGAAGGTCGAGCCTGTCTGCGTCGTTACGAAGGGGGCCTCGCCGCTACCAAGATAGCCAAAGACAAAGCTGGTGCCCGCTTGTGTGGCTGTTTGCAGCGCTTCGACGCCGTCATTCAACTGGTCGAAGACCACATGCGCAGGCGGAAATTTCAGGAGCAGCAGCGCCAGAAGGAGCTGCAGTCCCAACCCACCTGCAACCAGCCGCCAGGGAATGGTCCTGCGATTCTCGCTGATGGCCCAGCACAGAATGACGAGGACAATGATGCCAAACAGTGAGTGGATCATGCAGAGACGGCCTTTATTCGTTTGAAACTTTTCTGACGACGCATGGGTGCTCTGGAAAACGTAACGATAGATGACTATAAGCGGTGCACACAGATTTGGAACCAGCCTTCTGGCTGATGCAGGAAGTAAAGCCATGACGATCAGACGTTTGCCCCTTGAAGGAACCGGTAATTTTCGCGATATGGGTGGTTACGAGACCGAAGACGGACACCTCGTTAAATGGCAGAAGCTCTTTCGTTCTGGCACGCTGACGAACCTGACGGATGATGATCTGGCCATGGTGTCTGACCTGGGCTTGCGCCTGGTCTGCGACTTTCGCCGTGAGGAAGAACGCGAAGAATCACCGTCGCGTCTGCCGCAAGAAAATGGCCCGGCTATCCTGAACCTGCCCATGGGCCCGCAGCGGGACGTAGCGCCGCTTTATGCGCATCTCAATTCACCGGACGCGACGCCGGATGACATCTTTGATGCCATGGTGGGCATCTATCGTGGGTTCATTCTGGAACATACACCGGAGTATAAGCGGTTCATGGAACATGTGATTGGTGGGCATGTGCCGATACTGTTTCATTGTGCAGCGGGGAAGGACCGCACCGGCTTTGGGGCGGCATTGATCTTCCTGGCGCTGGGTGTGCCCATGGAAACGATCTTTGAAGATTATGTCCTGACCAATGAATTCATCGTGCGCAACCTGGCAGAACGCTTCCCCGATCTGGAATCGCCGGAGCTGTTCCATACCATGCTGGACGCGCACCCGGAATATCTGCAGGCCTCTTTCGAGGAAATCGACAAGAACTATGGCGGGGTTGAAGACTACTTCCTGAAGGGCCTCGGCATCACGGAAGACCATAAGGCAGCCCTGCGCGAGCAGTTGCTCGAGCGCTAGGCAACAGGCTGGCGCCTGGTCCATCTCTGTTACGTCGACCGCAAAGGCTTCCAAATAGTCTGTAACCTGGCCGCCGCCTTCCATCAGCAGGCCGGAAACCCAGCCGCTTTTGTGGTGTTACCACGCGTGAGATAACGGTCACATCATTCCAGCTGCCTAACTGATGCGTTGATGTCTGCCCGCCTATATAAAGCTGCAGATGCCCGCCGGACCCATTGTCCGGTGCTACCTCAATGGCGATCAGATAGGTCTTGCCTGCCTCCAGCTTGGCAGAGAAGCGCAGGCCGCCTGCCATATTATATTTGGAGAACAGGACGCTGTTCTGGGTATCCGTCAGCCGAACGGAATTGGGGTAATCGTAGGTCATATAGCCACGACCCTGTGCGGCGGGGGCCTTTGGCGTCAGCCGCAGCTTCAGCTTGGGGGGCTCTGGTGCCTGGAAGGAATTGCCGCTGGAAGGGTTACCACCGCCCTGCGGGCCGGTGATGATGGTGCACTGGTCCAATGCCATGGGGGATCGGTCAATAGGCTGCTCCGTGATAGACCCGGCAGGGATCACTGTGAGTCGTTTTTGCCGTTCGGGCAAAGTATGGGCCCGTTCGGGGGATACAATGGTGGCCGGCTACGGCTGGCGTGCGGGCTTCTCATCTTTTCCCTGCACGGCCTTGAATATGTCGATAATCCGTTGCGCTGCGTCTTCTTCAGACTGCGCCCAACTGGTGGCGGGCAATATCAACAGGCCAGCAATAAGTTGAATTCCGATACGCATGACAGTTCCCCTCATTCAAAGACTGCACAGGATATGGGGCCAATGGCACCCACATGCAAAGTCTACAAGATTAATGGGGAAAATGGTGCTGGATATAGGACTTGAACCTACAACCCCCTGATTACAAATCAGGTGCTCTACCAATTGAGCTAATCCAGCACTGGCGCGCAACCTATGCACGCTTGCGTCTGAAATCAATCGAAAATTGACACAGTTTGGTGGAGCGGGAAAATTTCTGCCCTGCAGAAAGCGCTAAAGCAGTGTTAGGCTCTCGAAATTACGGGGAAAGGGAGCGAATTTGCTATGAGTGAAGAAAACACGTCACTGCTCTGGGATGCGATTATCCATTCGACTGCCGGGATACTGGCACTGGTGGCTGGTGGGTTGATGTATAGCTACACATGGGCATTGGTGCTTTTCAGCGGGCTTATGATTCTCTCAGCCGTCAGTGCCATCATCATCAGTTGGCGCGATGATGCCTGGGTGCCGGGTCACTTCCTGGCGATATTGCCGGTCATCGGTGTTGTTGGCGGTCTGTTGGCGGTGCCTTACGCGTTTACCTTCGCCTATGCCTGTCTGTGGCTGGCCTTTATCCACTTTATTTATCGCGGCTATGTCAAAATCCAGGAAGCAAAGGCGGATGGAGACGCGTCATGAACCGACGATTAGGTACCCTTTTATTGGCCGGACTGGTTGCAGCATGTACACCCGCAGCAGAGAAGCCACAGGCCTTTGATATCTCGGCCTACGACTTGGTCGACCTAAGCCACCCCTATGACGAAAATACGATCTACTGGCCGAATTCGCCGTCTGGGTTTGAATTGCATGAACTGAGCTATGGCCACGTTGATGGTGGCTGGTTCTACTCTTCCTTCGCTTATTCCTCTCCGGAACATGGCGGCACGCATATGGATGCCCCGCATCACTTTGATGAACAGGGCCAAACGATCGACGATATTCCCCTGTCCAATCTGTTGGGCCAGGCGGTGGTGATTGATGTCAGTGCGCAGGCAGCCGCCGACCCCGACTATGTGCTGCAGGTTGCGGATGTAGAAGCCTTTGAGGAATTGCATGGCCCGATTGCCGAGGGTTCAATTGTTATTCTGCGGACCGGCTGGAGCAAATACTGGCCGGACCGCAAGGCGTATCTGGGCGATGATCGGCCCGGACGAACAGATGATTTGCACTTCCCCAGCTTTGGTGTAGAGGCGTCCCTGCTGTTGATCGAGAAGCGCAAAGTCTCGATGATCGGCGTTGATACAGCCTCAATCGACAATGGCCAGTCCAAAGATTTTATGGTGCATCAGATTGCCGGGGCAGCCAATGTGCCGGGCCTCGAGAATCTGATGAATCTTCACAGGCTGCCGCCGCGCGGCGCTATATTGATCGCCTTGCCAATGAAAATTGGTGATGGGTCAGGTGGCCCCGTCCGGGTGATTGCCCTAATCCCGCGAGAGAGCGTATAGGGCTACGGCGGCTGCGTTGGAGACATTCAGGCTCTCCACGGTATCAGCCATGGTTAGCCTGAGCAGGATATCGCAAAGGCTTTGGCTGCGTTGGCGCAAGCCTTTGCCTTCGGCCCCCATGACCAGCGCAAAGCGATCCGGAAGCCCATCAGCGCTGTTTTCAAGATCGCGCGGTGTCATGTCACCATCTGCATCCAGGCCGATGATTGTAAAGCCTGCGTCTTTGATGTCTTCCAGCTGATTGGCCAGGTTTTGACCGCGCACATACGGCATGTGTTCGAGAAGACCTGCGGAGGTCTTGGCCAGTGTGGCTGTCTCTGGCGGTGAATGCCGCCATGTTGTTACAATGGCAGAGGCGCCAAAGGCAGCCGCTGAGCGCATGATCGCCCCGACATTGTGCGGGTCTGTCACCTGGTCTAACACGACAAGACGGGCCATGCTTTCGTCGGCGAGTAATTTTTTGAGATCAGGCTCAGCCAGGGGCGAGACTTCCAGGGCGATGCCCTGGTGTACCGCATCGCGGCCCAGCAATTTGTCGAGGGCCTTGCGATCGACAATCTCCGGTTCAATAGGGCTGGTATCGCCCAGCTTGTTTGCGGCATTGGCGGTGGCCAGCAATCGGTGATAGTCGCGGCGGTGGTTCTGCAGTGCCTCGTGAACGGGATGCGTGCCATAGAGCCAGTAATGGCCATTGTCGGCGTGGCTATCCGGGCCGCCTCTACGATGGCTGGCGCCTTTACCCTTGCCGGGTTTTCTGCGGTGCGATTGCTGTGTCATGGGCTGGCTATATCACGGCACTGGCAGGCAGGGCAAAACTCCATTGGGGGATGAGCAAAACTAATTGGCGTGACCGGCGAAAAAAGCAGCCCATGGGTATTGACATATGGCTGCAATTTCTCATAGTGCCGTCCACTGTCCAACCGGCAGGAATATGCCGGTGCTCAGGAGGGGTGGCCGAGTGGTTAAAGGCACCAGACTGTAAATCTGGCCGCATAGCGTACGCTGGTTCGAATCCAGCCCCCTCCACCACCTTCCCGGATCCGCGCCGCGGCGCAGCAACGGGATGGCACAAACCCGTTCCCAGGCTGGAAGGCCCAGCAGTTTGGGGGCAGGATTGTGCGGGTGTAGCTCAATGGTAGAGCATCAGCCTTCCAAGCTGGTGACGTGGGTTCGATACCCATCCCCCGCTCCAATCGGGCCAATGATTTAGGCGACCTTGTGTCGCTGTTTGAAGTGACACAAAGCCCCCGGGCGCCTGGAAGAGAAGAGGAACTAGGTATGTCGAAGGAAAAGTTTGAACGTACGAAGCCGCATTGCAATGTTGGCACGATTGGTCACGTTGACCACGGCAAGACGACATT
>JAURPT010000028.1 GCA_030836535.1 Alphaproteobacteria bacterium | reverse complement strand
CCCGAGCCCGAGCCCGAGCCAAAGCCAGCGCCCGCCCCTGAGCCTACGCCCGCACCAGCACCGGAACCAGAGGCCTTGAAACGTTCCGACCCGATCGATATGCGGCGCGAAGAAATGAAGCCGCCAGTTTCCGCCGATGATAGCGTTGTCGGCTGGGGCGTCCAGTTGGGCGCCTTCAGTACTGAATTGCGAGCTGAACAGGCGTGGAGTGAATTGCACAAGGAACACAAGACGGTGCTCGGTGGCATGAAGAATGTTGTGCGCAAACCCAAGGCGGGGGACGCGAAGCAGCTGTATCGACTTTGGGCGGGGCGTTTCGCGACCGAACAGGCAGCACGCGATGCCTGTGCAGCGCTGAAGAAGGCCGGGCAGGGATGCCTGCCGGTCTGGCCCTATTAGGAGATCCCGGTGTCTCAATATATCCCGTTGCCTGCCATTTTTGGCGTTGCCGGTCATGTTCTTAACGACGAAGAGCGGGCATACTTCTGCGACGTAAAGCCTTTTGGCTACATCCTGTTCGCGCGCAATGTTGACGGACCGGAACAGGTCAAGGCGCTGGTGGCGGACTTGTTGACCAATTGTGGGACGGATAACGCCGTGGTCTTTATTGACCAGGAGGGCGGGCGTGTGGCTCGCCTGCGCCCACCGGCATGGGAGGCCTATCCGCCCGCGGCTATTTTCGGTGAACTTTCGGAACAAGACAGGGTCAAAGGCGCACGCGCTGCGTATCTCAATGCGCGGTTAATTGCGGATGATCTCTACAGCCTGGGTATTCGGGCGGACTGCCTGCCGGTGCTGGACCTGCCGGCACGCGGTGCACATGACATTATCGGCGACCGCGCCTTTAATACGGACCCCTTCATTGTTTCTAACCTCGGCCAGGCGGTGTGCGACGGGCTGATGGACGGCGGCGTACTGCCTGTGATCAAGCATATTCCCGGCCATGGTCGCGCGATGGCAGACAGCCATGAAAGCCTGACGGTGGTAGACGCGGAGCCCGCCTTGCTGCGCTATCGGGATTTTGCGACCTTCAAGGCCCTGGCAGACAAGCCTTTCGCCATGACTGCCCATATTGTCTACGCCGGTTTTGATGACCGCCAGCCCGCGACAACATCACCCCGCATGATCCACAATGTCATCCGTGACGAAATTGGGTTTTCCGGCGTGTTGATGAGTGATGATCTGGATATGAAGGCCTTAAAAGGCACGCTTGGCCGGCGGGCAAAGGCCAGCCAACAGGCGGGGTGTGATCTGGTATTGCATTGCAGCGGCGACCTGGATGCCATGAAGGAAGTGGCTGACGCCCTGGAGCCACCCAGCGAGATCAGCTGCGAGCGTTTTGCGTTGGCACTGAACAGTTTGTCGACACCAATGCCTATGGATCGGGCCATTGTGAAGGCTGAGCGCGATGCACTGATCCGCGAGGTCACTGGCTGATATGCTGTATGAAATTTCTATTTGGGTTGTGCCTGTCCTGTTGGCGATTACGCTGCATGAGGCTGCCCATGCCTGGATGGCCTGGCGTCTGGGGGATGATACCGCCATGCGGCTCGGCCGGGTGACGATGAACCCGCTCAAGCATATCGACCCATTTGGTACCGTATTGTTGCCCGGATTGTTGTTGCTGTCGGGCATGCCGGTTTTCGGCTATGCTAAGCCAGTGCCTGTATTGGCGCATCGGTTTCAGGAGCCCAAGTCAGACATGGTGTGGGTCGCGGCCGCCGGACCAGGGATGAACATACTACTCGCGATTGCCTCTGCCTTGTTGCTCAACTTCTTTGCAACGGCAGAAGCGGGTGTTGGGTTGTGGATTACCGATGTGCTGCTGCGCATGATCTATCTGAATGTCTTTTTGGCGGTGTTGAACATGTTGCCCATTCCACCGCTCGATGGGGGCAGGGTAGTAACCGGCCTCTTGCCTGGCGACGTGTCACGCAAATATGCGCAGATCGAGCCCTACGGCTTTTTCATTATCATCGGTCTGTTCATGCTGCCATTCCTGCTGCAGAGCCTGTTTGGCATTAATTTCAGTATCTTGGGTATGACCCTTCTGCCCATTGTTGAATATCTGTATGATGTGCTCGACAGGGCATTCATTTTTGTAGGGTAGCAGATTGTCAGACGAGCCTTTCGACAGCACCGAGGAAGCCGGCTCTACGCTCGACGTGGAAAAGCTGGTGCTCGACATCGACGGCTATGAAGGCCCGCTCGATGTGCTGTTGACGCTGGCCCGCAACCAGAAAGTCGATCTGGCCCAAATCTCTATCCTTCAGCTGGCCGAGCAATATCTCGAATTCATTGCTGTGTTGCGCAAAATCCGGCTGGAGCTGGCGGCGGATTATCTCGTCATGGCCGCCTGGCTGGCTTATCTCAAGTCTCGCATGTTGCTGCCGGATGAAGCCGAAGAAGACGAACCCACAGGCGACGAATTGGCCGCCCAGCTTGCCTTCCGCCTGCGCCGGTTGGAGGCTATGCGTGAACGTGCGGTTGATTTGATGTCAAGCTATCGGCTGGGGCGCGACGTGTTTCCGCGTGGGATGCCAGAGGGTATCCGTATCAATCGTCGCGCCAAATACAGTGCCACGCTGTATGAGCTGCTGACAGCCTATGCCCAGCAGAGCGCAAGAGTGGCGATCTCTTCACTGCATATAACGCGCGCACCGGTCTATACCATCGAAGATGCCATGGAACGGCTGGAACGGATGGTGGGCTTTGTGCCGGAATGGACCGACCTGCAGCGCTTTCTGCCAGATGATATTACCGACCCCAAATTGCGGCGCTCTGCCCTGGCCAGCACCTTTGTGGCCAGTCTGGAGATTGCGCGCCAAGGGCGGGTAGAACTGGAACAGAGTGAACATTTCGGGCCGCTGCGCCTGCGGACGAAAACGCCGGACGAGACTTCTGAAGAACAGGGCGAAGAATGACCGAAAATACCCAGGAAAGAGCCGAATATCTGCGCATGCTGGAAGCCCTGCTTTTTGCAGCGGTCGAGCCATTGGATGAAGCAACATTGGCAGAGCGGCTACCCAAGAGTGTTGATGTCCAAGAACTGATCACAGAGCTGCAGGAAAGTTATGCGAGCCGGGGGGTTAATTTGGTGAAGCGCGCCAATTGCTGGATGTTCCAGACCGCACCAGACCTGGCCTTTTTGCTGCAACGAGAAGTAGAACAGGAACGTCGCCTGTCTCGTGCCGGGCAGGAAACACTGGCGATTGTTGCCTATCACCAGCCGGTGACCCGCGCCGAGATTGAAGAAATCCGAGGCGTCTCCGTCTCCAAAGGCACGTTGGATGTGCTGATGGAAACAAGCTGGGTGCGGCCCGTTGGTCGCCGCCAAACCCCAGGCCGCCCGGTGACATACGGTGTGACAGACGAGTTCCTGGTGCATTTTGGGCTGGAAAGCGTCAAGGACTTGCCCGGTGTTGAAGAACTCAAGGCCGCTGGGCTGCTGGACGCCGACCTGCCACCCGAATTTTCCTTGGTTGAAGGTGCCCTGTCCGAAGGTGAAGACGCCGAGAAAGAAGACGATGGCCAGATGGATATTGAAGACCTGACCAACGCCATCGAAGAAGACGAATGGCCAGATGATGATGGTCCAACGGCGGCTTAGTTCTATTGAAAAATTCGGTTAGAGGCACTTGGTCTGAGAGGAACTATAAGGTGCCCTTTGAACAGGCCGTTCAGCCTGAGTGATCGACGCCACGTGAATGGCGTTGATTGTATCGAAGGATTGTTCGCATTCGTTCGTACTTCGATACATTTTTCGCTACGCTCAAAACACTCAGCACGAACGGCCGGGTATGGCTGATTAAAAAAAGGCGACCTCTGTTTCCAGAGGACCGCCTTTAAATATTACGCTGTCAGACACGCTTACGGGTGGATGATGCTCGCATTATCGATGACCATTTCCGTACCGTTGACGAATTTGGATTCGTCAGATGCCAGGTAGAGCACCATATAGCCGACATCCATTGGTTCACCGAAGCCCCAGACAGGCGGGGGCGGGGGTTCTACGCCTTCTGGCAATTCAATACCAGCCTGCATATTGGTAACCAGCGGGGTGGTGATCACGCCCGGGTGAATAGAGTTGACGCGGATTGTATAGCCTCGGTCCTGGCAGGTCGTGGCCGCGCCCTTGGACATAGACCGAATGGCACCCTTACAGGCCTGGTAGGCGAACACGTCGCCATAGCCGATCAGCGCCGTGGTGGAGGACACGTTGATGATGGAGCACATCTCGCCATTGCCCTTCATGGCTTCAATACCGTATTTGATGCCGAAGAAGCAGCCATCCATATGGATCTGTTGGTGAATGCGCCAGATTTTGGTGTCGATGGTTTCAACATCGCCGGGGATCAGCATGCCCGCATTGTTGACCAAGACATTGAGCTTGCCATAGGTCTTCAGCGTCTCCGCGATAACCTCTTTCCAGCGTTCTTCATCAGCGACGTCATGCTCCAGAAAGATGCAGTCGCCGCCGGCTAGGCGTACCGTTTCTTCGCCGCCTTCACGGTCAATATCGGTTACGACGACCTTTGCGCCTTCCTGCGCCAGTGCAATACAGTCTGCCCGACCGAGGCCGGAGCCCCCGCCTGTCACGAGTGCTACTTTTCCTTCTACGCGCCCCATGAGACTTCCTCTTTGTTATTTGGTTTTTGTTATGTGTTCTGGTGCAGAACGCTAGCTGCCTCATTCACTGAAAACAAGGCCCAAAAACGTTCCAATTATTCGCGCTAGTCGCTGTAGCGTTCACGCCGTTGGTAGACAAAGTCATCCGGCCCGTGCCGCCCGGCAATGTTATCGGGCAGGTCATCGAGGCTCGGGCCGGTGGGGTCTTCCAGGCGTGACCAGTCGGTCAGACCGGTGCGGTGGGTGATCTTCCACTGCCCGTCGCGCTTTTCCATTCGGTCCAGGTAGCGCCCGGCGACGAAATAATCCTTTTCGGTCTCTGTGGCGTCTTCACCTGCCAGCGGGTCACCCTTGGCGCGGCGACGATGATGGGCCGTGAAATAAGCTTCGGTGAAGGCGACATCGTCCTCTACCTCAATGAACATATTGCCCAGATGATGATGCGTGCGCGTGAAGGTTCCCAGGAAGCCCAGCGCATAGCCAACAAAGTCATCAGAGCCATCATCACTGGACGAAGGGCCTTCAAAACCATGCATGTGTTGGGAGCCAGGGTGAAACACGGAGCGAAGCAGGGTTTCGTCCAGCCGGTCTATACCGCGGCAATAGGTCATCAACACTTCCTTGATGGCCTGCTTGTCGAGCAGTATCTGCAGTTCGCGGGTCATGTCGTCAGTCATATTGTTGTTCTCCTTGTTGACTGCCATAGCTGTGCCGGACTGGGCAGCGAGGGCGGCGGCGCCTGCGGCAACACTGCCGGCCATCACCTGCCGTCTGGATATATTGGATGTCTTCTCAGTCATGCTCTTACCATCCCAAGTCGCGCACAGGGTCGGTTGCGCCGTCCCAGCTTTCGGCTTCCTTCTCGGCTGTCTCGAACAGTTCTTTGTAGCGCTCCAACGTGGGCATGAACTGCACCATGATGCCGGGGTGTGCGATGCTATCAAAATAGGCGTGTGTACCCTTGTAGCGTTGGGCGAGGACCCAGTCAGACCCCTCGAGCGCCTCGATCTGGGCAGGGACATCATCACACCACACAGCAATATGTTGCATGCCGCCTTCGGGGTGCTTGTCGAGAAAGTCCTGATATACCGTGGGGCCGCTATCGGCATAGGGTTCGATCAATTCGATCTGCTGGGTGCCGGAGGCCGCAAAGGCTGCCTTGATACGTATTTTGGCGGGCTTCCCGTAATATTCCGTTTCCAGATGGTGGTCGGGCAGCACAAAGAAAGGACCGACGCCACGCGCCAGCCAGTGGTCAAGCGCTGCATCTAGGTCCGGGACAACATAGCCCTGTTGGACGATCGGGCCGAAGGAATGGCTCATGATATTTCTCCCCTGTCGTCAGATTAGCAGGCTGTGCAGGCTTGGCAATCGCCTGTGCGGTTGCTATCAGCGAAACACCTAATGGATGGAAGAGGAGGGCGACAGAAATGTCCACGAACCCCGGTGAAGAGAAACTATTCGAGATCATGTATACCACCCGCGCCATGCGGAAGCTCAAGAGTGACCCGGTGCCCGAAGGCACGCTGGTTAAGCTGATTGATGCGGCAAACCGGGCGGCCAGTGGGTCCAACGCCCAGGGTGCACGGTGGCTGATTGTGCGTGACCAGGAACAGCGCAATAAGATTGCCGCCATCAACAAGGTGGCTGTTGATGCCTATTACGAAGACCAGATGACGAACATGCCGGAGTTGCCGCATCAGGACCGCGCAAAACGCAAGCGGATGTTTGATGCTGTGAAGTGGCAGGGGGACAATCTGCAGGATATTCCGGCCATCATTTACGCCTGTTACGACTTTGGCATGGAAGTGCCCGCCGAGATGCGCGCCATGGGCATGCTGTCGACCCTGCCGGGTGTGCAGAACCTGCTATTGGCAGCCCGTGCTCATGGTCTGGGGGCAACGCTGACGACACTGGGGCTGAGCGATCGTGATGCTATTCGTGAAATTTTGGGCGTGCCTGAGACGGTCGAGGTCTATGCCATGATCCCGGTGGGATACCCGATGGGGAATTTTGGCCCGGTTATGCGCTTGCCTGCGGAAGAAACCATCTGCTGGGATAGCTGGGGGTAGCGAATCTTACCCGTTCGTGCCGAGTGATTTAGAGCAGAGCAAGAAATTGTATCGAGGTATGAACGGGCCTAACCCCTCGATACAACGCATCACCAAGTGATGTGCCACTCGGGGCGTACGACCCTTGAAATCTGTATCGCTACCCGATCTTGTCGAACTTCATGTGAATGCCGGTTAGGGCGCGGACCCACATGCCCCGAACATGGTCGAAATTGTCTTTCTCCGGCATAGGCCGCAGGTTTGACACACGATCGGTCAGGATATCCCAGGCGATGTTCTGCTCATAACGGCTCAGGGTCGCGCCGGGGCAGTGGTGTTCGCCCAGGCCAAAAGCCAAATGACGCCCGGCATTCTTGCGGTCCAGGTTCGGACAGGATGGCTCCGGGAACTGGCGCGGGTCGTGGTTGCCGGCGCCATAGCGAATAGCCAGTGTCGCCCCCGCAGGGACCTCAACACCGCCAATAACGGAATCATTCTTCACGAAGCGATAGAGGCCCTGCGTTGGGCTTTCAATGCGGAGCACTTCTTCAACAAAGGTTTTGATCTTGCCTTTGTCGGCCTGCAACTGTTCATAAATGCCGGGGTTGCGGAACAGCAGCCATAAGCCGTTGGAGAGCGCAAAGGTGGTGGTTTCGTTGCCGCCGATCAGTAGATGGTCGGTAATGCCGATAATTTCTGTGTCGGTCAGCAGGCGGCGTTCGCCGGTATCAACGTCATCAATTTCTGTCGTTAACAGCTTGGTGATGATGTCGTCCTTTGGATTCTTCCGCTTCTCCTGCATCGTCTCATAGATGTAGTGCTGCAGCTCGATATGCAGGCTGACATTTTCTTTTTCCTGCTCAAGCGTCAGGCCACGGGCGAAGGGGGCCACCCAGGCAGCGGACCAGACCTTGAGCTGCGGCAGGTCCATACGTGGGAAGCCAAGCAGCTCGGCAATCACCAGCATGGGCAGGGGCTCGGCGAATTCATTCATGAAGTCGACTTCACCATCGTCGATCCAGCTATCGATCAGTTCATTGATGGTGCCGCCAATGAAGTCTTCCTTTTTGCGAATGGCACTGGCCGTCAGGTATGGGTCGACGGTGCCTCGATAAATCGGGTGCTTGGGCATGTCTTCACCCAGGGGGGTGTATCGTTCCCAACCTTTTTGTTCATACAGCGCGAGGGCTTCGGGGAACTTTATCAGGGGCTCGGTATCACGAACATCTGGCCCGGCGGTGAATTCTTCCGGGCGACGCAGAACATATTCAATGTCGTCATACCGCGTCAGTACATGCATACCGAGTTGTGGCATGTAGTAGACCGCTGATTCATCACGGATAATGTCATAGGCCTCGAACCAGTTTTCCTGGACCAGCGGGTCCATGAAGTCGATTTCAGATGCCTTGCTGTACGGACAGCCTATTGCCTGTTCATTCATTGTATACTTCCCCAAAATCCCCGAATGAGGCCACAGCATACGCTCGGGGTCATCAGGGTCAAACTATCAAATCCGACAGGACTGACTTGTCTGTTGAATTGCTTTACCCCGTTCGTGCCCAGTGATTTGCCCACGCGTCAGCGGGGGCAAATTGTATCGAGGTGCGAGCGCGCTGATCCAGGAATTTGCCAGCATCACTGTGTTCGTACCTCGATACAATCCTTCCCTTTGGTCAGGATCACTCGGCACGAACGGTGGTTTGTAGGCTTATACGCCCTTGTTAGGGCAGATCAGGTATTTCTCACCAGTGGCCATCTTGCCGAAGGCCTTGACGTTCTCCGCGTCCATCACCTCTGCCAGCGAGATTTCCTTGGTGTAGCTACTCTTGAACGTGGTGTGGACATTGTCTGCCACGTGCTGCTTCAGCCGTTGGGTTTCTTCCGGACCAACCTTGATCAGGAAGTAAGTCAGCAGCCAGCCGCCCAGGCCCCAGGCCATGCCGAAATTGCGGGAAAGCGTTGTCGTAGCGCGTTCCAGCCCACCATAGATGTAGCACTGCTTGTGGGTGGTGGAGCCATAGATGGACCCGCTGGGGTCCAGCTGCACGGCCGCTGCTTCCATGCAGCCCAGAATGTCACTCGCCAGTGTGCCGCCGCCCGTGGCGTCAAACGCAAGGGTGGCCCCGGTTTCTAACAAAGCTGCGGTCAGCTGCTCCTTGAAGTCCGGGTCCGACATATTGACCACATACGTGGCACCAATGCCTTTGAGCAACTCGACCTGTTCTGGTTTCCGCACGATGTTCACCAGTGGAATATCTTCTTCCAGGCAGACCTTAACGAGCATCTGCCCCAGGTTGGAGGCAGCAGCCGTATGCACGAGCGCTGTATGGCCTTCCATGCGCATGGTGCCGACCATGCCCAGAACCGTAAGTGGGTTGACGAAACAGGCCGCGCCCTCAGCCGCTGTGGTGCCTTCGTTCAGGACAAGGCAGTCGGATGCCTT
>JAURPT010000027.1 GCA_030836535.1 Alphaproteobacteria bacterium | reverse complement strand
CATGAAACCGCGCGCGGAATTGACGAAATCTGCGCCCATGCACAGTGCGGTGGCCACACCATCTGGCGTGATCATCTTGCCTGAGGCAATGACTTTAATACGGTCCTTCAGCCCATGGCGGCGCAGAATGTTCACGACGATGGGCAGCGTCTCGGTGATCGGCAGGCCGACGTAATCCATCAGCGGGGCAGGGGCTGCACCCGTGCCGCCATCTGCGCTGTCGATGGTGATGAAATCCGGCGCGCATTCGATGCCACGATCAACAATGGCGTCACACAAATCTTCCACCCAATCATAAGAGCCGATAACGGCCTTAAAGCCAGTGGGTTTGCCGGTGACGGTGCGGACCTGATCAATCAGGTCCAGTAATTCGTCATTGGTGCGCACGTCCGGGTGCCTGTTCGGGCTGATCGAATCCTGTCCCACAGGGATGCCGCGTGCCTTGGCGACTTCTGGCGTGACCTTGCTGCCTGGCAACATGCCACCTTTGCCGGGCTTGGCCCCCTGGCTTAGCTTGATTTCGAACATCTTGACGTGTTCATGCGCTGCGACACCGCGCAGTTTTTCGCGGCTCAGGGTACCGTCTTCATGGCGCACGCCATATTTGGCCGTACCAATCTGGAAGACGATGTCGCAGCCACCCTCGAGGTGAAAGTCGGACAGGCCGCCTTCACCAGTATTGAGCCAGCAATTTACCTTCGCCGCCCCATGGGACAGCGCCCGAATAGCAGGTTTGGAGATGGCGCCGTAACTCATGGCGGAAATATTGAAGATGCTGCTGGTGGTGTAAGGTTTCTCGCAATAGGGCCCCACGGTAATGGCGGAGGTGTCCACCGCATCCATGCGCAGAATGGGGAAGGGATAGTTCACGAACATCACTGTGCCAACCGGTGTCAGCAGGCGGGTTGAACCAAAGGCGATGGTATTGTCGAGGTCCTTCGCGGCACGGTAGACCCAGCTGCGCTGGGCGCGGTTGAAGGGCATTTCTTCACGGTCAGCAGCAAAGAAATATTGGCGGAAGAACTCCCCAATTTCTTCAAAGAAGTAGCGCAGGTGTCCCAGGATCGGAAAATTGCGCAACACCGCATGCTGCTTCTGCAAGCGGTCGTGGATATACAGGCTGATCAGCACAAGTGTCGCCAAAGCAACGAAAATGACAAGCATAGCGCCAAGGAAATTGAGTCCGTGGTCTATAAATCGGCTGAACTGTTCGCTCATGGGTGTGCTCCCCTGTACACTGGCCGTCACCTGCGCAGGCGAAAGTGTAGGGCAGAATTGCCTTTCAGATTAGTGTTTTTAATTAGTGGTGCTGTGCTATCTATGACCCAACGCAAAACTAGCTTAGGGAAACAAGAAAAATGACGATCAGTTTTGAAGGCCAGGTTGCCATCGTAACCGGCGCTGGCGGCGGCCTGGGCCGCTCCCACGCGCTTGAACTTGCCCGTCGTGGCGCCAAGGTCGTAGTCAACGATTTGGGTGGGTCGGTTGATGGTACCGGCGGCTCCAGCGAAGCCGCAGAAGCCGTAGTTGCCGAGATTAAGGCGGCTGGCGGTGAAGCCATTTCAGACGGTTGCAGCGTGACCGATGAAGGTGGCGTTGAAAACATGGTGCAGCGCACCATGGATGAATGGGGCCGCATCGATGTACTGATCAACAATGCCGGTATCCTGCGCGATAAGAGCTTCTCCAAGATGACGATTGATGACTTCCGTGCGGTGGTCGATGTGCATCTGATGGGGACCGTGATCTGCAGCCACAAGGTCTTCCCGATCATGAAGCAGCAGCAATATGGCCGTATCGTTGTCACCACGTCAGTCACCGGCCTATATGGCAACTTTGGTCAGACCAATTATGGTGCCGCCAAGCTCGGCATTATCGGCTTCCAGCATTCGCTGAAGGAAGAAGGCCGTAAGGACAACATCCACGTCAACACGATTGCGCCGATCGCAGCAACCCGCATGACCATCCCGCTCATGGGCGAAGGGGCGGTTGATATGTTCAAGCCTGAACAGGTGACACCTGCGGTGATGTTCCTGGCCAGTGAAGGCGCGCCCACGGGTGCCATTCTCAGTGCCGGTGGTGGCATTGTTGCCCGCCCGATCCTGGTGGAAACAGAAAGCAAGTTCATTGGTGCCGACATCATAGCAGAAGATGTGGCCGCGAACTTTGATGCTGTTTCTGACCTGTCGACGGCCCGCCCGCTGGAAAATGGCGGCGCGCAAGGCGCCAAGAACGCTGAGGCAATCCAGAAAGGGATGGCCGGTTAGGCCGTCTCATCATGTCTCTCCGCCTCATAGAGGTTTATGTTGAAGAGGGACATACCGACACCCTGACGGCGATTGCCGAGCAGCAGGGTGCGATAGACTGCTATACGGGTGCGATTTCGGAAGACGGGCGACAGACCGTCCGTCTTCTGGTCAGCCCTTCCAAACAACAGGCCATCCTTGACCAGATCCAGACTGCGCTAAGCGGGTCTGATGGTTGGCGCGTGGTGCTGTTGCCGGTTGAAGCGGCGCTGCCAGCCCCTGCAGAAGACAGCGACAAAGGCCTTCTGCCAGGTAGCTCTACCGCCACGCGTGAAGAGTTGTTGGCGGATATTCGCTCGGGCACGCGGCTCGACCGTGCCTATCTGGTGCTGGGGGCCTTGTCGACCATTGTGGCGGCCATTGGCCTGCTCAGCGACAATGTTGCCGTCATTATCGGCGCCATGGTCATTGCGCCTCTGTTGGGTCCGAACCTTGCCTTCGCTTTTGCAACCGCCATTGGGGATTCGCGACTCATGGGATTGGCCATCCGTGCCATGGCTTCTGGGCTGTCTGTATCTCTCGTGATCAGTGCGGCCATTGGTTGGTTCTGGGCTGGCGACCTTGGCAGCAAGGAGATGCTCGACCGTACCCTTGTCGGCTACGACACCATCGCCCTTGCCCTGGCCGCCGGGGTGGCTGCCGTGCTTTCGTTAACGACCGGGTTATCTTCCACACTGGTTGGGGTGATGGTGGCCGTGGCGTTGCTGCCACCAGCGGCTGCCATGGGTATGTTTGCCGGGGGCGGTGCATGGGAGCATGCTGCGGCTGCGGCCATGTTGCTCGCCGTCAATGTTGTTTGCGTCAATCTGGCGGCTCAGGCTGTGTTCCTGGTGAAGAAACTGGGGCCCAGAACGCTGACGGAAAAGGCAGACACACGGAGGCTTGTATGGCGCAACCTTATCGCATGGTCATTGCTGCTGGCCGCGCTGATAATGTTCCTGCCTGCCAGTGGGTTGTTCTGAATTACCCAGCGCTGACGAGCGCCTCGGCTGCCCGACGCGCCTGGCGTGCAGCAATAGGGGCATCCAACGCATGCCCCACACTCAACCCCCCCTCATAAAGAAGCAGCAATTGCTGGGCCAGCAACCGGCTGTCACTGTGGCCAACATCCTTGGTTAACGCTTGGATCAGGGTAAATACATTGCGTTTGTGTGTGGCCGCAGCAACATGGATGGGATGATCACGATCAGCATATTCCAGCGTGGCGGCCACAAAAGGGCAGCCATGAAAATCATTGCTGCCCATCCAACGCTCAAGGAATGAAAAAATGCCCAGCAGGCGATCCTGAGGGGAGCGGCCATCATCTACATGGGCCTGCAGTCGGGCCATGAACTGCGTGTTTTGCCACTCCAACGTGGCGACGATCAGGTCTTCCTTCGACTTGAAGTGATTGTAGAGCGTCATTTTTGCGACGCCTGCGACATCTAATATGTAGTCTATGCCTGTGGCATGGAATCCCTGCTGTTCAAACAGTCGGGCGGCGGCCTCTACCAGGTGGGCGCGTCTTGATGGCGGCATCACATCACCTTCTATACCAGTCTGTCTATCAGCATAGGCCTGTATGGTGTGGCTGTAAATGGATGGCAATCCCAGCAAAAACGCTGATGTGAAGACTCGACGCCAGCGCGCGGATCACTATATTAGCCGCAGCTCAATTCCCTGCTTTGGAGATGCCCTGTGGCTTCCTATCAATATGTCTATGTAATGAAGGGACTGAACAAGTCCTATCCCGGCGGCCGCCAGATTTTACAGGACGTGCATCTGCAGTTTCTGCCCGGCGCCAAGATCGGCGTGCTGGGTGTCAATGGTGCCGGTAAATCGACGCTGATGCGCATCATGGCGGGCATGGATACCGAGTTTACCGGTGAAGCCTGGGCGGCAGAAGGTGTTCGTGTTGGCTACCTGCCGCAGGAACCGCATCTCGACCCGGAAAAAGACGTGCTGGGGAACGTCATGGATGGCGTTCAAGATATCCAGGGTCTGATTGATGAATTCAATGAAGTGACCGGCAAGCTCGGTGAGATCACCGACGATGAAGAACTGGCCAATCTCTATGAACGGATGGGCGAACTGCAGGAGCAGATCGACGCAGTCGATGGTTGGAATCTTGACCGCACCCTCGATATTGCGATGGACGCCCTGCGTTGCCCGGCGGGTGATGCGGATGTAACGACCCTGTCGGGCGGCGAGCGCCGCCGTGTCGCACTTTGCCGCTTGCTGCTCGAAAAGCCGGACATGCTGCTGCTCGACGAGCCAACCAACCATCTTGATGCTGAAAGTGTTGCCTGGCTGGAAAACTATCTGAAGGAATATGAAGGCACGGTCCTAATGGTGACCCATGACCGTTACTTCCTTGATAATGTCACTAGCTGGATTCTGGAAATCGACCGTGGCCGCGGCATTCCCTATGAAGGGAATTATTCCCAGTGGCTGGTTCAGAAGCAGAAACGCCTGGAACAGGAAAGCCGCGAAGAAGCAGCCCGCCAGCGCACCTTGGCGCAAGAGTTGGAATGGATTCAGCAATCACCGCGTGCCCGCCAGGCCAAGTCAAAAGCGCGTGTGAAGTCTTATGAAGAACTCCATGCGCAGCAGACCGCCGCCAAAATCACCAAGGCGCAGATTGTTATGCCGCCGGGTGAACGCCTGGGTGACCTCGTCATCGAAGCCAACGGCATTTCCAAGGGATATGGCGACCGGTTGCTGATTGATGATCTCAGCTTCAAGATTCCGGCTGGTGCTATTGTGGGCATCGTTGGCCCGAACGGCGTGGGTAAAACCACCCTGTTCCGCATGATCACAGGGCAAGAAACACCTGACGCTGGTGACATCCGCGTTGGCCCGACGGTAGACCTTGGTTATGTCGATCAGTCGCGTGATGCGCTGGATGACGGCAAGAATGTCTGGGAAGAAATTTCAGGCGGCCTTGATGTGCTGACCATGGGCAAGTCCGACATCCAAAGTCGCGCCTATGTGGGTGCCTTCAACTTCAAGGGGTCAGACCAACAGAAAAAAGTTGGCCAGCTTTCCGGGGGTGAGCGTAACCGGGTGCATCTCGCCAAGATGCTCAAGGAAGGGCACAATGTGCTGCTGCTTGATGAGCCGACCAACGATCTGGACGTTGATACCCTGCGGGCACTGGAAGATGCGGTTGATAACTTCGCTGGCTGTGCCGTTATCATCAGCCATGATCGCTGGTTTCTCGACCGTATTGCCACCCATATTCTGGCCTATGAAGGGGATTCACAAGTCGTCTTCTTCGAAGGTAATTACGAAGAATATGAGGCGGACCGTCACCGTCGCTTGGGTACGGATGCAGACCAGCCCCATCGGGTGAAGTTCAAGAAATTCGCCGTCTAGTCTGGCGCTGGTTCGTCTTCCAGGTCGTCGAAATCATCAAAGATATCGAAGTCGCCTTCTTCCTCAAGCGGGGCGCCGTTACGCACTTCTGCCCGCCGGTTCTGGCGATAGGCGCTGCGCATGGTGGCGTAGAGGTCGATGGACGATTCTTCCAATTCTCGCAGGGTATCGAGGTTGCGATGGCGCGCATCGATAGCCGTTAGGCACATGCGGGCAATGCTGAGCCCTCTGACATTGGCCCGGTCGATGGCGAGTGCCGCCGGGTCTGCGTAAACTTCACCAATCCGACCAATGCCGTCACGCATTGTAGACGGCCCCAGGAATGGCAGCACCAGATAGGGCCCTTCTCCAACCCCCCAGACGGCCAGGGTCTGACCGAAGTCCTCGACATGTCGTTCAAGCCCCATATCTGTGGCGACATCAATAGAACCACCTGCCCCAAGGGTCGAATTGGTCAGAAAACGGGTGAGGGTATTGCCCGCCCGTTCCGGTTCGCCCTGCAGCACGTCGTTCACAAAGGTCAGGGGCTCGGCCGCGTTGCGCAACACGTTGGTGACAATCTTGCGCAGTGGTTTTGGGACGATAAAGCCGTAGGTCACGGCAATAGGTTCAATCAGAATCTTGTCGACCCGCTGGTTCATGCCGTGGATTACCCGATTTGTGGGCTCCAAGGGATCGTTCAGTCGCTGAAATTCTGCCTGTGCGTAGGGGTCACTGTCCGGCGGCATGGAGGCGCAGCTGGCGAGCCCAAAGCAGAAAAAAATCAGGAGAAGTTTTGCCGCGCTACGCTGACAGACCTGCATGTTCAGATTGAATGCCAAGGTGACAAATCCTGTTCATTGGCGGGGCAAATGACTATAACTGTTTCGTTGCTATCACAGGGCTAGCCTGTTGACCAGTCTTGGCGGTCAGCCGCTAAGGTTGGAGGGTGAAAATCACCTCTTGCCAAGCACGTATCCTATAATATAAAGATATCTTTATATATTCATTCCCGGCGCATCGACGCTGGAATGATGGATGCCAACTATCCGGAAATATGGGAACGATGGAAACTGTCCTGACAGCGCTGAAAGCGATTGCCGAGCCGACCCGGCTGCGGTTGCTTGTGCTGTTGGAGCAGAATGAGCTGACAGTCTCAGAGCTGACCCATATTCTGGGCCAGTCGCAGCCGCGTGTTTCCCGCCACCTCAAGTTGATGGCTGAAGCCGGTCTCATTGAGCGGTTCTCCGAGGGTACCTGGGCTTTCTTCTGCTTGGCAGAGACATCACCCATTGCGTCGCTGGTGTGTGAGCTTGTTGATCTCTTGCCTGAGGAAGATGACACGCTCGTGCGAGATCATGAACGGCTCGAGCAGGTTAAACAGGGCAGGGCGGAACAGGCTGCGACTTACTTCAGTGAAAATGCCGGCCGTTGGGACGAAATACGCTCACTCCATTCACCGGATACCGATGTTGAAGCGGTGATGCAGGAACTGGTCGGCAAACATCAGATCGGGACATTGCTGGATATTGGTACCGGTACGGGCCGTATGCTCACCCTGTTTGCCGAGCGTATCGACAAGGGCATCGGCATTGACCTTAGCCGTGAAATGCTCTCGGTGGCCCGTGCCAATCTGGATGCTGAGGGTCTGGGTCACTGCCAGGTGCGACAGGGCGATATGTATAATCTTTCGCTGTCCAATGGTGCCGCAGATTTGGTGATCTTCCATCACGTCTTGCACTTTGCAGACGACCCCGCTGCCGCGGTGCAGGAGGCCAGCAGAACGCTTGGCGCCGGTGGCCGCATCGTGATTGTGGATTTTGCGCCTCATGCGTTGGAGGTATTGCGGACTGAGCATGCCCATCGCCGACTTGGGTTCAGCGAAGACGAAGTTTCCGGCTGGTTCCATGCGGCCGGTTTGGAAGAACAGGCCTGTCGCCATCTGGAAGGCAATGAACTGACGGTCACGATCTGGCTGGCAGAAAAAGAAGGTGCCCGCCAAGAGGCGCCGAAAGTTGAACAGGAGAAACGGCCATGAGCCATCAGGCAATCATTGCTGAGGCGACGGCGTGTTCGTTGCTCGACTGGCACCCGGAAAACCTCAAGATCTCCTTTGAATTCTTCCCACCCAATACCGAGGCGATGGAAGAGCAGCTTTGGCAAGTGATCCGCCGGTTAGAACCGCTGCAGCCGGAATTTGTCTCTGTGACCTATGGGGCAGGGGGCTCCACGCGTGAGCGCACCCATCGTACCGTGCTGCGTATTCTGGAAGAAACCAACCTGACACCGGCCGCGCACCTTACCTGTGTTGGCGCAGAACGTGCCGAGATTGACGCCATTGCCCAGCAATATTGGGATGAAGGCGTGCGCCATATTGTTGCCTTGCGCGGCGACCCGCCAGAAGGCCAGGACAGCTATACACCACACCCCGGCGGCTACGCCTATGCGGAAGATCTGGTAACGGGCCTGACAGCAATTGGTGACTTTGACCTCAGTGTCGCCGCTTACCCCGATGTGCACCCCGAGGCCCCCAGTGCTGAGGCAGATTTGGACTTCCTGAAGCGCAAGGTTGATGCCGGGGCGAACCGGGTCATCACCCAATACTTCTTTGAGCCAGAGACCTATCTGAGGTTCCGCGACAAGGCAGTCGCGGCGGGTATCGATGTGCCTATTGTCGCGGGTATTATGCCGGTAACCAACTTTAAGCAGGTGCAGCAGTTCTCTGCCGGTTGCGGTGCCGTGGTGCCGGACTGGCTGGGCCGCCACTTTGAAGGGTTGGATGATGACATGGCCACCCGACGACTGGTGGCCAGCGCCATTGTGGCTGAGCAGTGCCGCCAGCTCATTGCGGCAGATGTGCATGAATTTCACTTTTACACGCTTAACCGGGCAGAACTGACAGCGGGCATTTGCCATCTGTTGGGGATCCGCCCAAGCGGGGAGCAAGCAGCATGACGCGGGCAGAACGACTAGAAGCCCTGCAACAGGCCATCAGCGAACGCATTATGATTCTCGATGGTGCCGCAGGTACCATGATCCAGTCATACAAGTTGGACGAAGAGGGTTATCGTGGCGACCAGTTCGCCGACTGGCCGTGCGATGTGAAGGGCAACAATGACCTGTTGAACCTCACCCAGCCGCAGATTGTTGAAGAAATGCACCGGGCTTATTTTGAGGCAGGGGCTGATATTGTTGAGACCAATACATTCTCGGCGACAACTATTGCCCAGGCAGACTACCAGATGGAAGAGCACGCCCATGCGATCAGCCTGCAGGGGGCGCAGATCGCGCGCCGGGTTGCAGACGACGTAACGGCACAGACGCCTGACAAGCCGCGTTATGTAGCCGGTGCTATTGGCCCGACGAACCGTACGGCCAGCATCTCTCCAGACGTGAACGACCCCGGCCTGCGCAATGTTACCTTTGATGAACTGGTTGGCGCTTATGAGGAATCTGTTCGCGGTATGATCGAAGGCGGTGTTGATATGCTGCTGGTTGAGACAATCTTCGATACGCTCAATGCCAAGGCCGCTCTGTTCGCGATTGAAAGCGTCTTTGAAGAATTGGGCCTGGAATTACCGGTGATGATCTCTGGCACCATTACCGATGCCTCGGGTCGCACGCTGTCGGGCCAGACGGCAGAGGCCTTCTGGTATTCGGTCAAGCATATCAAACCCTTCTCCATTGGTCTCAATTGCGCCTTTGGGGCGGAACAGATGCGCCCGTTTATTGCTGAGCTGTCGCGGTTGGCAGAAACAAACGTCTGCGCCTACCCGAACGCAGGCCTGCCCAACGAAATGGGTGAGTATGATGAGAGCCCAGAGACCATGAGCGGGCACCTGCAGGAATGGGCGTCTTCCGGCCTGGTGAACCTGGTCGGTGGCTGCTGTGGCACCACGCCAGCCCATATCGCTCAGGTGGCCCAGGCGGTCGATGGTGTCTCTCCCCGAAATATCCCCAACCTGCCGGTGCAGACGCGTCTGTCCGGCCTGGAACCATTGGTACTGAACGCATGACAACAGCACGTTTTGTCAACATTGGTGAACGCACCAATGTCACCGGGTCTGCGCGCTTCAAGCGTCTGATCCTGCAAGGTGAATATGAAGAAGCCGTTTCTGTTGCCCGCCAGCAGGTAGAAAATGGCGCGCAGATTATTGATGTGAACATGGACGAGGGCATGCTCGATGCCATCGATGCCATGACGCGTTTCCTCAACCTGATTGCCACAGAGCCCGACATTGCCCGCGTGCCGGTGATGATCGACAGCTCCAAATGGTCGGTGATTGAGGCAGGCCTCAAATGCGTGCAGGGCAAGGCGATCGTCAATTCCATCAGCCTCAAGGAAGGGGAAGAACCCTTCATTGAGCAGGCCCGGCTGATCAAGCGTTATGGTGCGGCCACAGTTGTGATGGCCTTTGACGAAGAAGGCCAGGCAGAATCGGCAGATCGCAAGTTTGAGATTTGTTCCCGTGCCTACGATGTGCTCGTTAACAAGGTCGGTTTCCCGCCGGAAGATATCATCTTCGACCCCAACATCTTTGCGGTCGCCACCGGTATTGAAGAGCACAACAATTTCTGTGTCGATTTCTTTGAGGCCACCAAGCGCATCAAGGAACATTTGCCACATGCCCATGTCTCGGGCGGCCTGTCGAATGTGTCGTTCTCCTTCCGGGGTAATAACCCGGTGCGTGAGGCTATGCATTCCGTATTTCTATACCACGCCATCCCGGCAGGGCTGGACATGGCTATTGTCAATTCGGGCCAGTTGGCGGTCTATGACGACATTCCCGAAGAGCTGCGCGAGCGTGTCGAAGATGTGATCCTGAACCGGCGGGACGATGCCACTGACCGTCTGCTGGATGTTGCCGGGAAATATCGGGGCGATGGCCAGAAGAAAGAGGTCAATCTCGCCTGGCGTGAAGGGACAGTTGAAGAGCGCCTGTCCCATGCGTTGGTCAACGGCATTACCGACTTTATCCTCGATGATACAGAAGAAGCCCGTCAGGCTGCCGAGCGCCCATTACATGTTATCGAAGGCCCGTTGATGGACGGCATGAATGTAGTCGGCGACCTGTTTGGCGCGGGTAAGATGTTCCTGCCACAGGTGGTGAAGTCTGCCCGTGTGATGAAGCAGGCCGTGGCCCATCTGATGCCCTTCATTGAGGCTGAAAAAGATGGCAAAGCGGCGGCCAAAGGTAAAATCCTGCTCGCGACCGTAAAGGGCGATGTGCACGACATCGGCAAGAACATCGTGGGTGTTGTGCTGCAGTGTAACAATTACGAGGTTGTCGACCTCGGCGTTATGGTGCCGGCCAATGATATTCTCGATACCGCCCGGCGGGAAAATGTCGACCTTATTGGTCTCTCCGGCCTGATCACGCCGTCGCTTGAAGAGATGAGCCGTATTGCTGAGGAAATGGAGCGTCAGAAGTTTGACCTGCCGCTGCTGATCGGTGGTGCGACCACCTCAAAAGTCCATACCGCCGTTAAGATCGCCCCGAACTACAGCGGGCCGACGGTGCATGTGCTCGACGCTTCCCGCGCCGTTGGCGTGGCCGGGCAGCTGGACAATCCTGAGCGCCGTGAAACCTTCGCGGCTGACGTGGCCAATGAATATGCGGACATCCGGGCCAAGCGGGAAGGCTCCAACAAGGCCGACCGGCTCGTCGGTATTGCTGCTGCGCGCGACAATGCAGCGCAAGTTGGGTGGGACGACTATTCCCCCACGCGCCCGCAATTCCTCGGCACCAAAGTTTTTGATGATTACGACCTGGCAGAACTGGCGAACTTCATCGACTGGACACCTTTCTTCCGCACATGGGAGCTGGCTGGCACATATCCGCAGATTTTGGAGGATGATGTTGTTGGCGAGACCGCCAAGGGTCTGTTTGCGGACGCACAGGCCATGTTGCAGCGCATCATTGGTGAAAAATGGCTGACGGCCAAGGCTGTCATTGGCTTTTGGCCAGCGGGTCGGGAAGGCGATGATATTTGTCTCTATGCTGATGACCAGCGCCGGGACATCACGTCGACTATTCATTGCCTACGCCAGCAGGTCGCCAAGCGGGAAGGGCGGTCCAATGACTGCCTGGCAGACTTTGTTGCCCCGGCTGCAGGCGGTGTTGCCGACTATATGGGTGGCTTTGCTGTTACTGCCGGTCACGGTATCGAGACTAAACTGGCGGAATTTGAAGCAGAACACGACGACTATAGCGGCATCATGCTCAAGGCGCTGGCCGATCGGCTTGCAGAGGCCTTTGCAGAACGGATGCACCAACGTGTCCGCACGGAATTCTGGGGCTACGCATCAGATGAAGCGCTGGATAACGAGGCGCTCATTCGTGAGCAATATCAGGGTATTCGCCCGGCACCCGGCTATCCTGCCTGCCCGGACCACTCCGAAAAACCGGAATTGTTCAACCTCTTGGGCGCTGAGCAGGCAGCCGGTATTTCCCTGACGGAAAGTATGGCGATGGTGCCCACGGCGGCGGTCTCCGGCTATTATTTTGCCCACCCGGATGCTCGTTATTTTGGCGTTGCCAAGATAGGCCGCGACCAGGTGGAAGATTACGCCACGCGCCGGGGTATCAGCGTGGAAGAAGCGGAACGCTGGCTGGCGCCAAACCTGGCTTATTGAGTGGCAAGATAAACCAAAGGCCGTTCGCCCTGAGTGATCACGCCCACTGTAGTGGGGGTGATTGTATCGAAGGGTAAGGCCCGTACCATTCGTACTTCGATACATTTTCTCGCGGGGCTCGAAAACACTCAGCACGAGCGGTATGGGTAGAGCTTCTATCCCTCCCCAAATCCTCCGCCGCCGGGTGTTTCAATGATGAGCGCGTCACCCGGCATCATGGTGCCCTCGTCTGAGGCCTCTAAATCTTCGGTAGTGCCATCGGCTCGTTCAATCCGGTTCAGGCCGACTTGGCCATTATCACCGCCCTGCAGCCCGAAGGGTGCATGGCGCCGGTTATTGGAAAGAATGCTGGCGGTCATTTCCTCATTGAACTTCAATCTGCGGACAATGCCGTCGCCACCGCGCCACCGGCCTTTGCCGCCGGAATTTTGGCGAATAGAAAATTCTTCGACCAAGACGGGATAACGAAACTCCAAAACTTCGGGGTCGGTCAGCCGTGAATTGGTCATATGGGTTTGCACAGCGCTTGCACCGTTAAAGCCCTCACCGGCCCCCATGCCGCCTGCCAGCGTTTCGTAATATTGGTAGGTGTCATTGCCGAAGGTCACATTGTTCATGGTGCCCTGTGCCCCGGCGCTGGCCCCTAGCGCCCCCAGCAGGGCATTCACAATGCATTGGGATGTTTCCACATTCCCGGCCACAACGGCAGCGGGGTATGTCGGGTTCAGAAAGCTGCCATCCGGGACAACGATGTTGAGCGGCTTCAAACATCCTTCATTGAGCGGGATGTCGTCATCCACCAGACACCGGAAGACGTAGAGCACCGCTGCTCTGGTGATAGCGAGTGGCGCGTTGAAATTGTTGTCTTGCTGGTCAGACGTGCCGGTGAAATCGATATTGGCCGTGCGGTTTTCTGGGTCAACGGTAACAGCGACGCAGATATTGGCGCCGCAATCCATCGCCACTTCAAATTGCCCGTCCTTCAGACGGTCGATCACACGGCGCACGGATTCTTCAGCATTGTCCTGCACATGGCCCATATAGGCCTGCACGACATCCAGCCCGAACTGCTCGATCATCCGTGTCAGCTCTGTGGCACCCTTTCGATTGGCAGCCAGTTGGGCTTTCAGGTCGGCAACATTCTGGTCGGGACTGCGAGCGGGCATGTCGCCGGCTGATAAAATGTCGCGGATCAACTCTTCATTAAAGGTACCGCCCGTGACGAGCTGGATATTGTCGAGCAACACACCTTCCTGCTCGATGCTTTGGGAATGGGGTGGAACCGACCCCGGCGTTGCGCCGCCTGTGTCGGCATGGTGCCCACGCGTGCCCAAATAAAACAGGGGTGCATCGTCTACGAAGAGCGGGGTGACAACTGTTATATCGGGCAGGTGGGTGCCGCCATTATAGGGGGCGTTCAGCACAAATGAGTCGCCGTGCTGCATCTTCGGGTTTTCGCGCATAACGGTGCGGATCGACGCGCCCATGGAGCCCAGATGCACCGGAATATGGGGTGCGTTGGCAATCAAGGCCCCGGTGCTGTCGAACAGGGCGCAGGAAAAGTCCAGCCGCTCTTTCATGTTCACGGAATGAGCCGTGTTTTCCAGCACCACGCCCATTTGCTCAGCAATGGACATGAACAGGTTATTGAATATCTCCAACCGCACCGGGTCGGCGGCTGTGCCGATGGCAAAGGCGGTCTCGAGTGGCGTTACACGTTCCAGGATCAGGTCCCGCGTTTCATTCATACGCGCTTGCCAGCCGGGTTCTACAATATTGGTGCCGTGTGGCTCTACAATAATGGCTGGTCCATTCAACCTGTCGCCGGGCACCAGCATCGATCGGTCATACAGGAAGGCATCGTGCCATTGGCCTTGAGCGTAGAACCGGGTTTCTCTTGCTTGTTCGCCGGTGCCGTCTGCATCGCTTGCGGAGCTCAACTCAACGTTCGGCATATGGCCGATGGCTTCCAGCGCGATGGACTCCACCACCAAGGGTTTGTCCTCCTCAATGAAACCGAAGCGCTGCTTGTGTGCTGCTTCAAAGCTGGTGCGCATGGTATCGCCTCGGTCGAACGGGACAGAGAGGGCGGTATCACTGCCAACATAGCGCAGCATCACCGTGGCCTCTGTTGTGATGCGGCGCACGCCATGAGCAACCGTGCGGCGGGCATCAGGTTCCATCTCCAGAAATTGGGCAGTGATGGCGGTCAGCGTATCCCAGTTCAGCGGTTGTTCGACGCTGCGTTCAACAATGCGCCGGTTCTCGGCCATGCCGATGCCGACGGCCGACAAAATCCCCGCGAGCGGGTGGAGGAAGACCGTGCTGATCCCTAATTGGTCCGCGACCCGGCAGGCATGTTGGCCACCCGCACCGCCAAAGCAGGCAAGGGCATAGTCTGAAACATCATAGCCCCGCTCCAGAGAGATCTTTTTGATGGCCCGCGCCATGTTTTCCACGGCAATTTTCAGAAAGCCCTCAGCCACTTGTTCGGGAGTGCCATATTCCGTTTCTTCAGCAAGATCTGCGAAGGCTGTTTGTACCGCATCCGTTGCTAAGGGTTCCTGGCCGCTCCGCCCGAAGATGCGGGGGAAGGAATCCGGCTGCAGGCGGCCTAGCATGACGTTGCTGTCTGTGACAGCCAGCGGACCGTCCTTGCCATACGCTTTGGGACCAGGGTTGGCGCCTGCTGAATCCGGCCCCACGCGGAACCGAGCGCCATCAAAATTCAACACAGACCCACCGCCTGCGGCCACGGTGTGGATATGCATCATCGGGGCGCGAATGCGGGTGCCGGCGACAATGCTGTCATACACCCGCTCATAGCTGCCATCATAGTGGCATACGTCGGTCGATGTGCCCCCCATGTCGAACCCGATGATCTTTTTGAACCCGGCCTTGGCCGCTGTTTTGACGGCGCCAACGACGCCGCCGGCGGGACCGGAAAGAATGGCATCCTTACCCATGAATTGATTGGCAGCTGCTAACCCGCCATTGGACTGCATGAACATCAGGCGGGCGTCACCCGTACGGTTGGCAACCTGTTCAACGTAATGGCGGAGGATGGGCGATAGGTAGGCGTCGGCCACCGTCGTGTCGCCGCGCCCGACGATTTTCATCAACGGGCTTGTTTTGTGGGAGGCCGATATTTGTGCGAAGCCGATTTCCTGGCACAGGGTCTCCAGGGCGAGTTCGTGCGCCGGGTTGGCCCAGCTATGCATCAGCACGATGGCGACGCTATTGATCCCGGCGTCCCGGGCCACTGTCAGGTGTGGCCGCAGGGCATCCAAGTCAAGCGCATGAATCTCCTGCCCCTGGGCATTCATCCGACCGGTGCTTTCCAGGACCTGTTCGTAAAGAAGTTCGGGCAGCTTGATGTCGAGGTCAAACAGGCGTGGCCGATTTTGCCAGGCGATGCGCAGCATGTCGGCGTGGCCCCTGGTGGTAATCAGCAGCGTACGGGCCCCTTCGCGTTCCAAAAGCGCATTGGTCGCCACCGTGGTACCCATCTTGATTGCGTTGATCTGTTCCGAAGGCAGGGGAGCGCCTGTTTCTGCTCCAAGTAAATGGGCCATACCGGCAATGGCTGCGTCTTCATAGTGTTCCGGATTTTCCGACAGCAATTTGTGGGTATGTACTTGGCCGTTGCCGTCCAGCCCGACAATGTCGGTGAAGGTACCGCCCCGATCGATCCAAAATTGCCATTTATCTGTCATGGCCCGCAGCATAGCGGATAGGGCGGATTTCGGAAGGCGTCTTGCCGGAAATTATATGTGCGTCAGGGGTCAGGCTTCTGGCAGACAATCACGGTCGTCAGGATTGCCAAGTCCTCTTTTTTGTAATGCTGGAACTCGGGAGCAAGGTTCAGGCTATCGACAATCTCCAGTGCTTCGGGATCTGGTTCACCGTTCGCGGACAGCAGAGTCAGAGGACCAGCATTGAACATGGCGATGTAGTCAGAATGCCGAAGTCTGTTTTGGTAGTGTTGTGGTTTCAGACAGGCAAGTTTCTATTTCCAGCCGGATAGCTGCAGGAAGTTTAGCCGTGTCAGTAGTTTGTCCCGATGTTCAAAATGGTCGCTGTGGTCGATGATATGGATACAAAACCCACCAGGTCGCAATAACCGTTACCACTCTTGCTGTAGCTGCACCAATGTTTCCGGTTCGATGTGCTCCAGGACGGTTCGAGAGTAAATCAGGTCTATGCTGTCTGATGCCAACTCTTCGGTTCTTGGGGGGCAGCGATAGTCAAAATGGTCTGGCTTTGATAGATTGGCGCAAAGCGTTTTCTTCTCGGTCCCGACTTTGTCGGAAAGTGATTGCGGCTTGGTTGCTGCCAATTTGCGCCCATGGGTAAAAGTCTGTTCGTCAGCAAGACGTTCAATGTCAGTGAGCAAGATGCGCTGTGCCCCTGCGGCCAGAAACAGGTGTGGTATCGTAGATATCCAACCCGTGCCGACTTCCATGATCACACCATTGGTGAGGCCATGGTTATGAGCACTGCTGACTATTTGGAGGCCTTGCAGCAAGGCCAGATCATCATTTTGTGGCCACGACCTGTAGGGCTGTATCTTACGCACCCATTGCCGCAGGTGCCGCGACCCGGAAACCAGGGATTTCAGCCCATCTCGGATGACTATTGACCACATGGACGTCGCTCTGCTGAGTAGAGTGCTTTGTGACTCTATCAGGACTGGAGTATGGCCGAAAGAGCACCGAAGAATGCTGCGATCGCAGGTGTTATTGTTGGTAGCGCCATAACCAGTATGACCGAGATAATGGCCAGGATCAGCGCGTATTCAACGACTGTCGCGCCGTTGCGGTTGCGCCAATACTGTTTGATCAAAGTCTTTTTGTGCATTTTCCTGTCTAAGTGTCTCGTGCGTCTTCTCGGCCATCGATATTCTGAACTGCTGAAAATATGAAACGCGTACATAGGCGTGCCCTTCCTTTTTTTACGTGCCATCCCACATCGCACTGTAACATGGAATTGTCCGGGTGCTGTAGTAACAATTTATTGTGGTGCTGGTGCCTGCGGTGCAACCCAAGCCATTGTTTCGTTTGCTTTAAGCCAGGACATCGACCATAAGGTCGAACCATGAGCATTTGGGGCAAAGTTTTGGGCGGCGCAGCCGGGTTTGCGATGGGTGGCCCATTGGGGGCTATCGTTGGGGCAGCGCTTGGCCATGTCGCAGACAAGCAGGCCCGCGAGGAAGACGAGCCGCGCGATGGCACCAAGGCTATCTCCTTTACCGTTGGTGTTATCGTCCTGGGGGCCAAGATGGCCAAGGCTGACGGCGTGGTGACACGTGATGAAGTAACAGCCTTCCGGCAAGTGTTCCATGTACCACCGCATGAAGTAAAAAATGTCGCCCGCATTTTTGACCGCGCCAAGCAGGAGGCCGAAGGGTTTGAGCCCTATGCCATGCAACTCTCGCGCATGTTCCGTAATAACAAGGCGGTGCTGGAAGACTTGCTTGATGCGCTGTTCCACATTGCCAAGGCAGACGACATTTTGCACCCGGCGGAGATAGAGTTCCTGCAGAAAACGGCAGCCATATTTGGGTTCTCCGCTGAAGAATATGAACGCATCCAGGCCGGCCATATGACCGGGGACGACAAAGACCCCTACACGATTTTAGGCGTCGACCGGGATGCCGATGACGCCACGATCAAAGCGGCTTACCGCAAGTTGATCCGCGAAAACCACCCTGACACGTTGATCGCACAAGGTGTGCCGCAGGAATTTGTGGATGTCGCCAACGATAAGCTGGCCGCGATCAACGACGCCTATGACCAGGTGCAGAAGCATCGCGGGCTGACCTGATGCAACCCAAACATATCTTGATGGCCTTCGGTGTCACACTGCTGTGGGGCTATAATTTTGTTGTCTCCAAAATTGGTGTCGACCATCTGCCGCCGGTCTTTCTGGCTTTCTACCGTTATGCTTTGGCTGGCTTGATTCTGCTGCCGTGGCTAAAGCCGCTGGAAGGCCAGATGAAACGGGTGATATGGATTGCGCTGACCAGCGGGGCATTCCATTTCGGGCTTGTATTCGTTGGCTTTGCGATGACGGATAATATTGGGCCTGTCGCGGTCGCGCTCCAGATCAATGTGCCCTTCATGCTCTTGCTGGCCGTGTTGTTCCTGGGCGAAAAAATAGGCGCGTTGCGCCTATTCGGTATGATCCTGGCCTTTGCCGGGGTCATGGTTGTGGGCTTCGACCCGGTGGCCTTCCAAAGCCCCTGGGCATTGGCTGCCGTTATTACCGGGGGCTGCATGTTTGGCGTCTCTGTTATTCTGATGCGCGACCTCGATGGCGGGCACCCGTTCCAGATTCAGGCATGGATTGCGGTGATCAGTATGCCGTTCCTGGCATTGGGGACACTGTTTTTCGAGACAGGCCAGGTTGATGCGGTCATCAACTTTGGTTGGCTCGGTATCGCGGTCATTCTCTACATCGCTATCGGCTCGACCATCATTGGCCATGGGGGCATGTTCGTGCTGCTCCAACGCTATCCGGTCACCTATTTGCTTCCCTTCATGATCGCGCCACCCGTGTTGGGTGTTTTCTTTGGCATCGTCATCAATGATGAACCAATCACCATGGAAATTGCGATCGGGGGCTTGATGACGCTGGTTGGTGTCGGCATCATCCAGGTGCGCGAAGCGATGAAAGTTAAAGAATCAAAACCGTCAGAGGCAGGCCTATGATCGAACGTCCGTCCCCCAATTTTTCCAAACGCCCGCCAGGCTTCGATGTCGACCTGCTGCTCTTCCACTATACGGGGATGGAAAGTTGTGAGGCTGCCATTGAGCGACTCTGCGATCCGGAATCAAAAGTCAGTGCGCACTACGTGATTGATGAAGACGGTACGGTCTACTCACTGGTTCCCGAAGATGCCACTGCCTGGCATGCTGGTGTTTCGTGCTGGGAAGGCAAGATTGGCATGAACCAGCGCTCTATCGGGATTGAGCTGGTTAATCCGGGCCATGACCATGGTTATAGACCGTTCCCGGAAGCACAGATGGTCGCTGCCATTGAGCTGGCAAAAGGTATCTTGGAGCGCCATCCCATTCCGCCACGGCAAGTATTGGCCCATGGTGATGTGGCTCCGATGCGTCGGCAGGACCCGGGCGAGCTGTTCGACTGGAAACGCCTGGCTGATGAAGGCATAGGCCTGTGGCCCAAGAAAATGGATGTTGAACCCATCAAAGGGGCCATCCGGGATATTCAGGTTGCCTTGCGCACGATCGGCTATTGCATTCCCGTTGATGGCGAGGACACACCGATTTACCGGGCGATGCTGGAGACGTTCCAGCGGCATTGGTACCCAAAGAGTGTCGATGGCAAGGCGGACAAAGGCACGCGTACCATGCTGGCGGCTGTCAGCGTGGCCGTGCAGGCAGCCATGATGGCTGAGCGTGTGGCCAAGGCAGACTAGTCAGCAAAAGCTTTTTTGACTGCTTTCTCTACCCCTGCATGCGCGCCGGATGCCAGGAAGCTGCCATGGCCGGATAGCAGCTTGTCGAATTGCAGCTCCAGTAGGTTGTCGAATTCATCACGTAGGCTTTCGCCTTCCGGCGTCAGGAATTTCAGCCAGAATGGGCCAATAAGGGTTGTCTTGGGAAAGCCGCTTCTGCGCAGCATGGGGCGTGCAAACCAGGTGACAAACCGATAGTCGCCGTAATGCTGGATCGCGTCGCACGTGAACAGGATGCCGTCCTCTCGCTTGATCAGCAGCGCGCATTCTGGCTGGGTCGGCTTTTTGAAAAGAAACAGTTCTGCGTCCGGGAAGGGCAGGGTGGTGTTGGCGTCCAACTCTACATCAATGTCGGGCTCCGTGTAGCTTTGACCGCCAGGTTGGCTCCAAAGCTTTGCGCCGAGTTGCTCAACATAATAGCGGTCATCCAGGCCATGGAAGGAGCCGAGCCGGATGATATGTTTCACTGTGCCCAGCTCTTTCAGCTGCCGCTCCCCTTCTTCGGTGAGCCGAATGGGGTTGATCAGCGAAAGTTCACCCTCGTGGCGTATGATCCCCATATTGCGGCTGATGGAGACAAAGCGGTTCATCTTCAGAGAACCGCGCACGATGAATACATCGGGGGCGACTTCAAGAATCGGGTCGTGTTTGCTGGAGGCGGCATAGGTCATGATGGCTCCGCGCTTCTGCTGCGCAGGGCTGTCACCGCGCCATAGGTGGAAACGCAATAGGGCACCAGATAGGTGAGGCAGATCTTCCACCACACAATAGATGTGCCAGTCAAAAGGGCGTCACCCTGATTGATAAGGTTGAGGATAGTGCCAACAATGATGGCCACAATGAGCGCGGATCGAACGATCTTTGGGTGACGTGCGAGCGCGAGGATGCCGGTTTGAGGCGCTTGCTGTGCAGGCCCCTCGTTCATCTTACTGGTTTTGGGGTTCGTCGGACGTGTAGGTCGCCTGGGAACGATCACCCGGGATGCTGCCGGTTTCCTGGGTTATTGGCGCATCGTCATACCGCTCCGACGCTTCCTGACCCTTTTTACCACCGCCGCCGCCAATCCAGCTGAACATAGAGCAACCCGCCAGCAAAGCTGTCGACAGGGTGGCGACAAGAACGAATTTGGCCAGGGAACGGCTGTTTGATGGGGTCATGATGATGTCCTTTTTCTGGCGGCCATCTTGGTGAAATCACATACATCTTGCAAGGCCTTCTTGCGCTGACGGCTCGGCGTTGTGCCTGGTCGCTTGACGTAGCGCCAATTTAGGCCCATTGATGCGCTGTCAGATGGCCGGATAGTCGCTGCCTGCGCAAGCGGGGAGAGGAAAGTCCGGGCTCCACGAAGACACGGTGCCGGGTAACGCCCGGCGGGGGCGACCCCAGGGAAAGTGCCACAGAAAGCAAACCGCCTTGTGCTTTGGTATCAGGGTAAGGGTGAAAGGGTGCGGTAAGAGCGCACCGCGCCCCTGGCAACAGGGGTGGCATGGTAAACCCCACCGGGAGCAAGACCAAATAGGGGTGACGCGCGTGGCGTCTTCGACATGTCGCCCGGGTCGGTTGCACGAGCGTTCTGGCAACAGGACGCCTAGATGAATGGCTATCGCCTTTTGCGCTTGCGCGAATGAGTACAGAACCCGGCTTACAGGCCATCTGACCAATCTTTTTATAAACTTAACCCTACAAAAACCGGGCGCTTTTGGTGCTCGGCCACCCATGATTCTGCGCCTGTATTCCATTGACGCCCATGAAATCCCATGGTATCCCAGTTAATCCCAAATATTGCCCAGTCGTGTCTTGTGCATAAAGAGCGAAGGGGCAGGGGATAGGGT
>JAURPT010000026.1 GCA_030836535.1 Alphaproteobacteria bacterium | reverse complement strand
GCCCCTTTGCCATTTTACCGCTACAGAACAACCGCTCCTGCATCGTTTGGGCGGAAAAACCGGCCACGGCCAAGGCGCTTCTGTCTTTGGACGAGGCGGGTTTTGATGCGGAGCTGGAAAAGCGCATGGGTGATGTCTTGGGCAAGACCCACGCGGTTGGCCCGCATTTTTCCTATCCGCTATCGCTCCAGATAGCCCGGACATTCATTAGCGAGCGCCTGGCGCTGATTGGTGATGCCGCCCATGGCATACATCCCATCGCCGGGCAGGGTATTAATTTGGGCTGGCGCGACGTTGCCGCTTTGGCAGAGCTGATTGTGGATGCCCACCGGTTGGGCCTTGATATCGGCGGTGACCGTGTACTGCAGGACTATGAACATTGGCGCAAGCACGACACCATGTTGATGGCTGGCGCAACCCATGTGCTCGACAGGTTGTTTTCCAATGATATCACGCCGGTGCGTCTGGCGCGCGATATAGGCCTGGCGGCGGTGCAACGTCTGCGACCGGTAAAGAATTTCTTCATGAACCAGGCTCGCGGTGCCGGTGGTCGTAATCTGCCGAAACTGTTGAAGGGCGAAAGCCTTTAAGTGCGGCTGAGCCCCTGCTCAGCTAGCACTGCCTGATAAACTGCCCATTTCTGGTCGGCCGTACGGCCCAGTTCATACAGATAGTCCCAGCTAAACAGGCCGGTGTCGTGGCCGTCATCAAAGACAATGCGTACCGCGTAATTGCCGGTAGGCTCGGCGCGGGTGACCCCCACATGCTGTTTGCCGGGCACAATCTGTTTCTGGCTGGGGGCATGGCCCTGTACCTCGGCTGAGGGGCTTTCAACCCGCAGCAACTCAAACGGCAGGGCAAAAGACTGGCCATCATCAAAGGTGATGTTCAGCAGTTTGGCTGCGCGGTCAAAGTCTAATGATGTGGGCCAATGGGCCTGGTCTTCGCTCATGCGGTCTCGTCGAGCTTGCGGGCTTCTTCCACCAGCATGATGGGAATGCCATCCCGTACCGGAAAGGCCAGGCCAGCCTGCTCACTGACAAGTTCCTGCGCATCGCGGTCCCAGCGTAGTGGGCCCTTGGTCAGCGGGCAGACGAGAATATCGAGCAGTTTCTGGTCCAGATCAGCGGTCATAACCCTCTCCTGTTCGCCTTAATTGGCTTTGCCGGGGCTGGTGCTGGCCATGGCAACGGCAATTTCATACAGCGTTATCAGCGTGTCGTAACGGTCCTGCATGGTCATGGCCTCCAGCAGCGCCTGCTTTTCGCTGGGTTGCCACGGCGCCAAAGTGGCACCGGCAGTCACCAATGTAAGCGTATCCGTCTGTTCAATCATTTCCCAGTTTACCTGGTAGCCCTGCACATCCACATAGGCGCGGATCAGCTGCATGAAGCGGTCGCGGTCGGCCGTAAAGTCTGCCTCCACATGTTCGTCGGCCGCGGCAAAGTCGTCATAATTCACCCGAAGCTGTCGATAGGGCGTGGTGGTGGAAATCTCTTCTTCCACCCGGAAACGCTGTACGCCGGTGAGCGTGATGAAATAGCGACCGTCTTCATATTCCTGGAAGGTTGTCAGGCGACCAACGCAACCGATGTCGTAAAGGGGTGCTTTTTCCGGTACCCGCTCTTCTGCCTCCAGGTCACGTGGCTGGATCATGCCGATTAAGCGGTTCCCCCGCAGAACGTCGTCCACCAGCTTGATATAGCGCGGCTCAAAGACATTCAGTGGCAGCTGGCTGTGTGGTAGCAACAAGGCGCCGGACAACGGAAAGATGGGGATAATCTCGGGCGGGCTGGCGTTACGGTCATACATGGCGCGCCCCTACGAAAACAGAATCGACGAAAGCGCTTTGCGGGCACTCACTGTCGTTTCATGGGTGGGGCCCAGGGCATCAAACAAGGTCAGCAGCTTTTTGCGCGCTGCATCATCCTCCCAGCTGCGGTCAGCCTTGATGATCGCCAGCAATATTTCCGCCCCTTCATCGTTCTGCCCGACTCCCAGCAGTACGTTGGCCAGGTCGAACTGGGCCTGCAGATCATCCGGGTTGGCGGCAACAGCGGCGCGGGCTGCTTCTACATCGTCAGATTTACCAGCATCACCCGCCAGGGTAAGGGCAGCTTTAGCACCCGCCATCGCCGGGTCGTTCTGATATTCCGGTGTCAGGCTGTCGAACAACTCTTGTGCTGTCTGGGTGTCATCTGCCTTCAGGCGGCAGATAATCAGCCCGGCCAGGGCTTCCACATTGCCTGGCTCCAGGTCCAGCGCTTTGCGGTACACAGATTCAGCAGTTACCAGGTCGCCCTGCTCCATGGCAATGACAGCGGTGGAGAACAGCTCTTCCAGCGGGGTGGGGCCAATGGCCACGCCCAAATTCTCGATGAATGTCTTTACCTGGCTTTCCGGCAGGGCACCCATAAAACTATCAACGGGCTGGCCGCCCTTGAAGGCAAAAACGGCAGGGATACTTTGGACGCGGAGCTGTGCAGCCAGCTGCTGGTTTTCATCGACATTGATCTTCACCAGTTTGACCGCGCCATTGGCGGCGTCCACATTCTTTTCCAGGATCGGGCCAAGGTCTTTACACGGGCCGCACCATGGGGCCCAGAAGTCGACGATGACGGGCACCTCTAGCGATGCATTGACAACATCATCCCCAAAGCGGGCGGTGTCTGAGTCCTTGATCCATTCTGACTGCGTCATGTTTTCGTTCGTCCTGACTGATCGCTGAGCAAATGAGCATATAAGTATTGCGGCGCATGGCTAGCACAAACCAAGGCCGGGTTCAAAGGGCGCGCGACGTGTTGCGCGCCTCACAGGGCCGCTGTGCGGTGCTCCTTCATATAATTGTAAAAACCGAAGGTTTAAGTGCTTTTTCGGGGTTGCATTGAAAAAGTCATTGCGTATAGTCCCCTTCGCGCGCGGGAATCACCCGCAACCGGCACAGGCCGGGCCTTCCAAAAAGAAGGCATAAGCGCATCGGATGCGGGCGTAGCTCAGGGGTAGAGCATAACCTTGCCAAGGTTAGGGTCGTGAGTTCGAATCTCATCGCCCGCTCCAATTTTTCTCAAAACATAACAGGCTTGATTTCAGCGGCTGCTTGCAGCGCCGTTTCTCCCGCTGTTGTCTCTGCGCAATTTGAGCCAGAGGCAAGAAGCAGGCGTTATGCTTGAAGCATAGTTCTGCGCTATCCTCTTCCCCTCAACTCAGGGGAGAGAAAATTGACTGCATCCGAAATCTCTGACATGCGAGCCCAAATTGATACGTTCATGTTGGGTGTTGTAGGACTTTGGCTGACGGCGATGTTTGCATCATTCGCTGTTGCCTATGCTCTTGGCGGCTCGCTGGATGCAATGAGTATCAGCGTCCTGTTGGCCTTCTATGGCATTATTCTTGTGATTGTCCTGCAGGCCCTGAATGCGGCCTTTTCTCGCGTCAGCGCATTAATCGAGGATGCCGCCACTCTGCCGCAAGACCAATTACCGCAAATTGTGGCTAAACGGATCATGGATATACCAGTCTTGGCCAAAGCAGGTATTTTGGCAACAGTTGCGGCGAGTTTTCCCGCGTTGTGTGTCTATCTTTATCTGTTTTCTTCGTAGCCTGTATGACTGCCCGCAATTGGCCCAAAGCAGACATTAGGCAGACTGGTCTGACCTGCGTTCTTCTGTTCCTTTATTCTAAGGGAGGGAAACATGCTGGATCGTATTCACAAAATCTCAGAAATTGTGGCAGCTGCGGCCATCGTCGGGTCGTTGATCTTCGTTGGTATTCAAATGAACCAAAATACCAGCGCGCTTCGCGCTAGCTTTATTCAGTCGTCGATCGAAAGTTAGAACACCCATGCCATGGAGATGGCATCCAACGACAAACTAATGGGATCATTTAATGATGGCATCTACCCGGAAATAATTGGGAAGGTAGGGTCCCCGAATACCCCCAATTCACAATTCGCGATGTGGTTAAACGCTACCTTTCGCACGACTGAAACGCTTTTTCTGCAGTGGCAATCCGGCCACCTGCCGGACGATATTTGGTTCGGTTACCACCAGGGTATGGTGGTCAGTTTCGCCAGCAATCGCACCTATGCGGATCAATGGCGCCTACAAAAGAATCGATATAGCGCGAGCTTCAGGGCTTATATTGATGCACTGATAATTGAAGCAGAAGAACGTAGGGCGAGCTTCCTGGCAGCTGATTGATGGTTTAAAGGGGTGTTCGCTTTGGGTCATCAGCAAACGGACTGAAGCGGATTTGCGCCGGCAACACATATTATGGTGCAAATTGCCCGCGTGACCGAAGGATGAGATAGAGGCCGACGATAAAGTCGTAGCCAATGCAGGATGGCTCCAGAAACCACGGCACATAAGACACATCCAGTACCATGGGGGCGACATAATCCCAGGTACCGTGCAGCGCCCAGCCGATCCCAAGCGCCAGAAGCGACCCGCGCAGCCCGATAGCGGCAAGTATAATAAAGCCGAGGCCGACAATTGCTTCGGGCATCATGGTGTTGATTGCTCTTCCCTCGATAAAGCCGAAAAAAACGTAAACAACCCCAGCTAACACCAGGGTGTATCCGAATATTTACTTTTCCCATTCCGGGTAACGACGTGCGGCGCCAATCCAGAGCCCACTAAGCAGGGTGCCGGCAACAAAAGCGATGAGGGAAGCGGTCATGATTAAACCTTATCGAATTTAGATGCGGCGACCAAGACACGCGTTGGTGTTTTCTCTCTGGTGTTTGGGGCGTGAATGGATCACGATTTCCAGCATATAAATTACTGGAGAGAAAAGATGCCGCTGCCGCAGGATATTACCCCCGTTAACAGCGAAATTATGGACACGCTCGTTGAAGCCTCAAACATGGATTGGGTGCAGACCAGCGACAAGTCTTTCGTCAAAGTGCTCTATACCGGGTCTGAAACCGGCACCTGGGCTGTGTTGCTCAAGTGGCTGGAAGGCTATGTTGCCCCGTCGCACAAACATCTTTCGGGCTCCCACACCTTCATCCTCAGTGGCAAGCTGCAGGTGCGCGACGGCGTGCTGAATGCTGGCGATTATGTTTATGAAGCCAATGGCATGCTGCACGGGGAAACGACCGCGCTGGAAGACACAGAATATCTGTTCATATGCAATGGCCCGGTGATCTTCTTTGATGAAGATAACTTCACCCGCTACAGCAGCTGGGAAGACTTCTATCGTCTGCAGCAAGCGCAAGGCTAGCGTGGGCCGTTCCATAGCGTGGGCTTGAAGCCGACTTCGACTAGCCCATATAGAATCGACGTCAACAGGAGCGAGAGACCATATGCGCTGGAAACTGGCCGGGTTGGGCGCTGTTCTTGCAGGGGCTGTCGCCATCATCAGCTTCAATTGGTCGCAACCGGGCAACCCCAATATTGTTGCACCCACCATGGGTGGCCAACAATTCTGGACAGATGTGTACTATCATGTCGGCTGGCGCATTCAGCATAATCTGGTCACCGACCATTACCGCCTTCTGGACCCCGAAGATCACCGCCATGCCTGGGGCACCTATGACGAGTGCCTCACCCATTTTGCCACGCTGCGGTCGACGCTGAATCTTTCCTATGAAGACAAGCCGCTGGTTTTTCTGATTAAGGGGCTGGGTGGCATGGAGTCCAGCTTCCGCGGACTGCGGGCTGCGTTGGAGGACGAAGGCTATCACGTGGCCTATGTGGCTTATCCTTCCACCTGTCAGTCGATTGCAGACCATGCCAGCGATATCATACGTTTGCTCAACGGGCTTGAGGGTGTAAGCCATATCAGCTTTGTTGCCCACTCCATGGGCGGGCTGGTCATGCGGCAGGTGCTGGCGGAGCCGGCACCCTGGCGCGAAGGCAAAAAAGTCCGTGGTCTGGTGATGATCGGCACGCCAAACAGGGGGGCAAGCCTGGCAGAGATATTTGCCAAGAATGAGGCCTTCAGGGTTCTGACGACCGATGCCGGGCAGGACTTGCGGCCCACCAGTGTTGAGGCTTTGCCCGCTGTTACGCTGCGGCACTGCCTGATCATCGGGAGCACCAATGGTGGCAAGGGTACCAACCCGCTGATTAGCGTTGATGATGATGGTGTTGTCGGGGTCGGCGAAGCACAGATACCCGGCAGCGATGATATCTTAACCGTTGTCGGCGGATACCATCGCATGTTGCCGTCGCATGACCATGCGATAGCAGGGACAAAAAGGTTTCTCGCTGGCTATCGCTGTGACAGCCAACAGGAAACTTACTGAAACCAGATTATTGGTTGTCGCCTGGGCGGCAACCCTGCGCTGAAGGAGGGCTTTAGCCCTCGACGGCGGCCAGGTTCTCTGCGGAAGAGCGACCCTTATGGCCCTCTACCAGTTCATATGTCAGCTTCTGGCCTTCGGTCAGGGTCCGCATACCGGCCTTTTCAACCGCTGAAATATGCACAAAGGCGTCACTGCCGCCATCATCCGGTTCGATAAAGCCGTAGCCTTTTTCAGAATTGAACCATTTTACTGTGCCAGTCGTCATCTCTCGTTCCTCTAGCAGGACGTTTCTCTTAGCGATGAGTTATCATCACTTCTTGGTGTCGTTCACACTGTCGGGGTACCCACGGATGATCCTGCCAGCCCTGGACGCCACTCAAACAATTGCCGAACGCCACAATCATATGGGTGCGGTGACTGAAAAAGTCAATGATTTACAGGGTTTAGACAATTGTTGGCTTTATAAATTTACAATAATTCTAGTTTATGATTTGGAAGAAGACGCCACATTCGGTAGCAATAACAGTCGATTAACTGTTTTTTCATCTAATAGATATTTGTCATATTTGTTGGCTGCGTTGGCCAATTATTTTTTGGGTCAACGCTGTTTTCTTCGTGAAAAGGTGCTTTTTCGCGTCACCATGCTAAACAAGGTTGAGGACCACGCCGCACCATTCAAGGGAGTTGTCGGTAATCTTTAGCCCGGCATTGCGCGCGGCAAACAACACGGGTGCCCGTACAGGGGTGTGGATGTCGATGGCGGTCAGGCCTTCGCCTCGGTTACCCACTGCATCGACAAACCGAATTTCGCCATTGGCCAGCGGCAACACAGGCCCGCGAAAACCATCGCGCAACTCAATATCCATAATGGCGGCCCAGCGCTCTGCCAGTTTTGCCGGATCGGGAGACTGGATCTCTGCGCCGGTTATGCCGGTGGCATGTTGGATGTTGATATGCTTTTGCCAGTTGGTGCCGGCGGGCGGCCACAAGCCTTCGGGTTCGAAGGGCTGGTGGTGGTCAATCTCTAGGAATGTGCCGCCCGTGTCTGCCGGGTGCAACTGCATGATCCGCCCATCGACTTCTGGTCGTTCCCAGGCGACCCGCACCCTCTGGTTGGCGGCATTGGTTTCACAGGCATCCTGCGTGGTTTTATCCGGGCACTGGAAGATCAGCATATAGCCGCCATCCCCCTTGCGTTTTTCAAGGTAGCGTTCAGCCGTCGTGCCCTTTTGGGTTGGGCTGACAATCTCGATGAACTGGCTGCCGATGGCAGCAAGTGCATTCTTCAATCCGAATTTGGCCACGCCGTCGTCGCGAAAGCAGATGGGTGTTCCGAACATGGCTTCTAATTGGTCTATGGCAGGTTCCAAATCATAGGCGACGAGCGCGACCTGTCGTAGATACAGATCCATTCCGGTCTCCAGTGTTGTTACCCATAATGTGGGGGCATCAAGTCTTTTTGTCGACTATCTGATTAGGTGGGTATTGCCCTTGTTGGCGTGATCGCTAATCTCCTTCCCATGTCAGCGAATTCTGCATCTGAAAGCGGCTATCCGCCCACCTTCATTGTCAGTACCGGTCGGTGCGGGTCGACGCTTGCCTCCAGGCTGATGCGGATGCACCCGGACATTCTCAGTATTTCCGAGTTCTTCATGTCGCTTGCCTCCCGCGCCTTTGTGAAGAAAGCGCTGGATGGCGAAGAGCTATGGAAGCTGCTGACGGTGGCCCATGCGGGTGAAAAACTGGTGTTTAATCCCGAGGCGTTGGTTGATGAATTTCTCTATCCCTACAATGAGAATTCGGCGTTTAACCGCGATAATCTACCCCCCTTGCTGTTTGTCACCCTGCCGCACCTGACGGATGACCATGACGCCCTGTTTTTTGAACTGGAACCCATTTTGCGCGCCCGCCCGAAGGCGCCGGTGGGGGAACAGTTTGCCTTTTTGTTCAACTGGCTGCGGGTACGACTGAACAAGAAGATGTGGGTTGAGCGCTCTGGTGCGTCCCTGACATTTTTGCCGGTGTTGAAGGACATTTACCCAGACGCGCGCTTTGTGCATGTCTATAGGGACGGGCGGGACGTGGCCATGTCGACGGTCAACCATTCGCCCACGCGTCTCTATGCCCATGCGTGGAAGACGGCCAAACGTGTCGGCATTAATCCCCTTAAGCGACCTTTCCTTTTGGCTGAAACACCGATTGTCCCCATGTTCGAGTGGGCCGCTGTCAAGTTGATGGGGCTGGAGAAGAAGCTGAATACGCCTCTGCCGCCGCAGGAAACGGGCGCCTTCTGGTCCGACATGGTCAAGATCGGCCTGCAGAATCTGGCAGACATTCCTGAAGAGCGCTTGATGTCGCTGCGCTACGAGGACCTGGTGGTAAACCCACAGTCAGAACTTTCCCGGCTGATCAGTTTCATGGGGCCGGGGCTGGAAGATGATGCCTGGATGGCAGAAGCCAGTGCCCTGCCGCGTTACCGCGAGCCTGCCTGGAAACAGCTACCCGAAACAGAACAGGCAGCGCTGAACGCTGCCTGTGCCGAAGGGTTAGAGCTGTTGGGCTACGATATATAGGTGCCCCTGCGATGCGCTCGCTGTTGCAAATCAGCGTGAGGCCAGCCACGAGCAAGTGAATAGCCCTTGAGGCCACTTGCGAGAAGAGCGCGACTGCGCTCCGGCAATCGTTTGCCGCCCTGCCGGAGCATTTGTGTTAGCAAATCAGCGTGAGGCCAATACTAGTGCCGGAAATGCCGCATGCCGGTCAGGACCATAGCCAGGCCGGCTTCGTCGGCGGCGGCAATGACTTCCTCATCTCGGATGGACCCACCAGGCTGGATGACCGCTGTGGCACCAGCTTCGGCAATAATTTCAAGTGCATCGGCAAAGGGGAAGAAGGCATCACTGGCGGCGACAGATCCGGTGGTCAAGCTACCCTCCAGGCCTGCGGCCTCTGCTGCTTCAACAGCCTTGGAATAGGCAATCTTCGCGGAGTCCAACCGGCTCATCTGCCCGGCGCCAACGCCCATGGTTGCGCCATCCTTGGCGTAAACAATGGTGTTCGACTTCACATGCTTGCAAACGGTGAAGGCGAATAGAAGATCTTGCATTTCCTGGGCGCTGGGGGCGCGTTTGGTCACGACCTTCAGGTCGGCTTCGGTGATGCGGCCATTGTCGCGGCTCTGTAGCAGGTACCCACCGGCGACCGACTTCATGGTCATGCCCGGGTCATGCGGGGCAGGAAGGCTGCCGGTCAGCAGCAGGCGCAGGTTTTTCTTGGCGGCCAGGATTTCCTGGGCCCCCGCATCGGCATCGGGTGCGATGATCACTTCGGTGAAGATGTTGCTGATCTCTTCTGCGGTGGCTGCGTCCAGCGTCTGGTTCAGGGCAATGATGCCACCAAAAGCGCTTACCGGGTCGCACATCAGCGCCTTTTCATAGGCATCAACCAGATCGGTGCCGGTGGCCACACCACATGGGTTGGCGTGCTTGATGATGGCAACAGCTGCGGCATCTGCCGGGTCAAACTCGGCAACCAGTTCATAGGCTGCGTCTGTGTCGTTCAGATTATTGTAGCTGAGCGCCTTGCCCTGTACCTGGGTGGCTGTGGCAATACCCGGGCGCGGGTTGCGGGTGGTGTAGAAAGCGGCTTCCTGATGCGGGTTTTCACCGTAGCGCAGGGTTTCCTGCCGCTGGGCGGAAACGTTGAGGCGGTCCGGGAAGGTTTCGCCAAGTTGGTCGGCGAACCAGCTGGAAATGGCCGAATCATAAGAACCGGTGCGGGCATAGGCTTTAGCGGCCAGCTTCCGGCGTAGTTCCGGTGTGGTCGCGCCGTCATTCTCGCTCATGGCCTGTTTTACCGACTCATAGTCTTCAGCCTCAACAATCACGGTCACAAAGCCGTGGTTCTTGGCAGCAGAGCGGATCATGGCCGGGCCACCAATGTCGATATTCTCGATGCAGGTGGCAAAGTCGGCGCCGCTTTCGACGGTTTCTTCAAACGGATAGAGGTTCACGACCAACAGGTCGATGGCACCAATGTTATGCTCGGTCATGGCATCGGCGTGCTTGTCGCGCAGCCCCAGCAGGCCGCCATGGACCTTGGGGTGTAGTGTCTTGACGCGACCGTCCATCATTTCAGGGAAGCCGGTATAGTCCGCCACTTCGGTAACAGCGATGCCCGCATCGGCCAGCATTTTGGCAGACCCGCCCGTAGAGAGGATTTCAACGCCGTTATCGGCAAGGAACTGGCCAAATTCAACCAGGCCGGACTTGTCGGAAACAGAAAGCAATGCGCGTTTGATGGGGGTGGAACTCATAAGACCTCTCTGGGTTCAGCTATTGGGCAGGCGTGACAGCAGCCAGCGGATGGTTGTCGGGTTTTCAGAGACGGTGCCATTGATGATGATCTGCTTGCACCGCTGCGGGTTGCCCCGCTCTCCAAGATAGACGCTCTCTTCTATCATCAGTCCGTTCATACATTCCAGTTGCCACTGGCTTCCGTCGGGTAAATGCAGGCTCACGGCGCCGCCGTCAACACTCATTTGGGTTTGTACAGACGGGTGCAGGTGAAAACGAATATCGTAGATGGTGGCCGAGCCTTTGCGGACTTTGGCGACTTTCTCCAGCGTGTCGATGCCAGCAAGTTCTGTACCGTCGCGGCGCAGGCGCAATTTGCGGCGGTGGCCCAGGCCCATCAACTCAGCATAGCCGTTGTGGAACACTTCAAGGCTGATCGTATCGCGCGCTTCATCGCGGGTAACCTTGACCTGTGAGGGCCTGCGGCCAATGCGCTGGTTTTCCAGAATGCTGCAGGAGTTTCGATTGTCCAGCACCAGGGTTGAATGGGCAGCCGTTGTGCGCGACACGTGCTGCCAACCCCCGCCGCCCAGCATTTCGCTGGCGCCGCAATTGGTGATCATCCGCTGGTCGCCCAGGCTTAACTCAAAACTCGCAAGTCCTGCATGAGCGTGGATACTCTGTTCTGCCGGTGGTGGGGCGCCGGCGTCCAATAGCAGGGTCATGGGCCCTGCAACCACACGTTGGAAGCCGCTATAGACGGCGCCACTCACCGGCTGGCCCGGCGCATTAGCGATATCCAGCAAGGTATCGAGCGTGTCGGCATCTTCTTCATAACTATTGTTGAACAGGGCGAGCCCGCCGTCCCCCATTCGGAAGAACCGCAGCATGGGGGCCAGTTGGTCGATGGCTTGCTGCAGTTTGGCCGGAATAGTCTCATTGGCTTCGCGCAAGGCGGTGTTCAGCCCAACCAACAGGCGTAACGCTTCGTATTGGTCCTGCGGGCTGCGGGTGACCAACCCGCCATCGGCGAGCACCTGCCGGTCGACTTCCCTGTTCAGGGCCGCCAGGCCTTTGCGCAGCCGAAGTTCCCCTTGCGGCAGGCAGAAACCGCTATAGACCAGCCCAACAGCGGCCACCAGGCGTGGCAGCCCATCTTCTGTGCGGTCGATGGAACGGGCTAAATGGCGTGCCTGGCGCGCCATGCTGTTCATAACCGCACTGTGATACACGAGGTCGCGGGTGCTGATAGCCATGGGCGCGTGTGTTAACCAGGCAATCAGCCGTCGGGCCAGAATATCTGGCCGCCAGGCGCTAGGGTGCCAGTGGTCGAAATCTTCCAACCACGATTTGACCATCGCTTCCACATGTCGTGTGGCGGCATCCAGCCCCATGGCGCGGAAATGACGTAGCCAGCCAAAACTGTTCAGTTCATCCAGCCAGGCCTGGCTTGGGGCGGCCAGCCGCAAAGGGTTGCCATTGGGGGCAGAAACCAATTGGCCTGCAAATTCAAACTGGCCCTGGAAGAGCGCATTGGCGGTATCCGGGTTACCGGGCCACAGCTCACGCGGTACATAGTCAATCTGCACCGGGTGGTAGCCACGCAGGATGCGCTGGTACAGGCTTGTGGCGTAAAAGGTGTCGTCCAGTTTTTGGCGGAAAGTGCGGGCGCGGCTGCGCGCAGGGTCAATCCAGGCGGGGCTGTGTGCGCGGCCTGCCATGACGCAAGCCGCCTATACTGATGTACCGCGCAGCCCGGCAATGTTCTGCCGGTACTGGTCGGGCCCGCCTACAAAGCTGGCGGTTCCAGCCACCAAAACATCTGCGCCTGCTTCAAGGGCCAATGGTGCGGTGTTCTGGTCGATGCCGCCGTCCACTTCCAGGTCGATGGTTTTGCCGGTGGCGTCGATCATCTCGCGCAGGTTGCGGATTTTCTCCAGCTGGCTGTGGATGAATTTCTGCCCGCCAAAACCGGGATTCACGCTCATCACCAGCACCAAATCCAGCTCTTCAAGCACGTGGCGGACGACCTCGACCGGTGTGGCCGGGTTCAGCGATACGCCGGCTTTAACGCCATGGCTTTTGATATTCTGGATTGTCCGGTGCAGATGCGGGCCGGCCTCGGGGTGCACGGTGATGATGTCAGCTCCTGCATTGACGAAGTCTTCAATGAACAGGTCAATGGGCGAGATCATCAAATGCACATCGAATGGCTTGTCGGAATGGGGCCGCAGGGCTTTAACCACGCCTGGGCCTATCGTCAGGTTGGGCACAAAGTGGCCATCCATCACGTCGATGTGGATATAGTCGGCGCCGGCGGCGTCAATGGCGCGCACTTCCTCGCCCAGCTTGGAAAAATCTGCTGAAAGGATAGACGGAGATATACGGACAGACTGATGCATAGAGCGTCTGTACCAACTTGCCAGCGCCCCTGCAAGGGAACAAATGCCCTAGGTGGATTTGATCAGCCCTGCGGCGAAAAATCCGTCCATGCCGCCCGCGTCTGCAAGCATGGATGGCAGGGTCCGCAGGTCGCCTTCCGGGGTGATCATCTCGGGCAAAATATGCGCGTCTGATGGGGTGATTTGCTGGCGTTGCCAATCCGGGTTGTCAGCCAGAAACGCCTCGATCTGTGCGGCGCCTTCTTCAGGTTGCAGGGAACACACGCAATAGACCATCAGGCCGCCTGGGCGCACATAGCTGGCACAATGCGCCAGTAGCTTGGCCTGCAACGGCACCAGCTTGTCGACATCTTCCTGCCCTTTCAGCCAGGCGACATCAGGGTGCCGTCGCAATGTGCCGGTGGTCGAACAGGGCGCGTCCAGCAAGACGGCATCAACTGGTGCATCCGGAGTCCATTCTACCCCATCAGCCGTGATGATCTGTGCCTCAAGCCCTAAGCGGGTCATATTTTCCTTCAGGCGGGTCAGTCGATTTGCAGAGCGATCCACCGCGGTGACCTGTGCACCGGCTGCGGCCAATTGCATGGATTTGCCGCCGGGGGCGGCGCACATGTCGATAACATGTTGGCCTTTTACATTTCCTAGCAATGTGGCGGGCAGGCTGGCCGCGGTGTCCTGCACCCACCAGAGGCCATCACCATAGCCGGGCAGGTCTTCAATGCGCCCCCCGCTTTTGCGGCGCAGGCTGCCGGTAGGCAAAATGTCTGCGTCGAGTTCTTTGGCCCAATGCTCGGCGTCTTCACCCGGTTTGAGGGACAGATCGAGCGGCGGCTCGATGCTCTGGGTGGTTACAATGTCGGAAACAGCTTCGCCGCCATAGGCGCTTTCCCATGGCTCGAACAGCCAGTCGGGTAGGTTCTGGGTAGCGTCTTGTTTATGCAACAGGCTTTTGCCCTGGCGGGTCATGCGGCGCAGGACGGCATTTACCAATCCCTTGAAGCCGGCGGTGCGCTTGTCTTTTTGGCGGCCAAGCAGGTCGACCGAGGTGTTAATGGCGGCGTGGTTGGGCACGTCCATAAACAGTAATTGGGTGATGCCCAGCCGCAAGATGTGCCGTACCACGGTCATCCTCGGCGGCAGGGGTTTGCGCAGGCTGGTGTCAATCAGGTCATCGATACGGCCCAACTGGCGCAGGCAGGTGGCGACAAGTTGGCGCACAAAGGCGCGGTCGCGCGGGTGCATGTCGTCTGGCAGGGCGGCCAGCACCCGGTCGAGGTCCTGGTTTTTGTCGAGAATACGGCCAAGGGTGGCCAGTGCTGCTTCGCGGGCTTTATCCATGGCGATTGCCTAAACCCTGCTGACTGGTTTATCAAGGCGCCAGATTGTTTTTGAAAGATCACCATGTCGACGGACAAGCAGAAACAGAATGCCGAAAACGCCCTGCGCGAAGCCAAAGAGCGCCGCGCGCGGGAAGAAGAACAGGCGCGCAAGCGGGCCAAAGAAGTTGGCGGGCGTGAAGGCCCGGAAGCCACTCGCTTTGGCGACTGGGAAAAGAACGGCATCATCAGCGACTTTTAGCGCGCGCTTCCCGAATCCTTGTCTTTCAGGTTAGGCTGCTCTTTCAATTCAGTCATGAAGGGGGAGTAAACATGACAGCCTTGCCACTTACCAGCCTGGGCACCATTTTGATGGTGCTGTTGACGTTTTATTTCAGCATTCGTGTGGGCCGCATGCGCGGCAAGGTACTGGCCCCGGCCACCTCGGGTGACCCGGAATTCGAAAAAGCCTTTCGCATTCACTACAACACCATCGAGCAGCTCATCTTGTTCCTGCCGATGCTGTGGCTCTCCGTCGGCTATTTCGGCGATACGGTTGGCGGTGCGCTGGCGCTGGTGTGGCTCATCGGCCGCCTCATGTATATGAGCACCTATCAGAAAGATCCCACGAAACGTACGCCGGGCGTGTTGTTGACCCTGGCCCCGCTGGCCGTCGCCACCGTCGGGGCGATTATCCCCTTGGTGCAGATGGTTTTCTGAACCGGCGCACTCTTAGCGGTTCATCCTGTTCTCGATCAAATCATCGACCACGGTGGGGTCGGCGAGGGTCGAGGTATCGCCCAGGTTTGAGAAGTCATCTTCGGCGATCTTGCGCAATATGCGCCGCATAATCTTGCCAGACCGGGTCTTTGGCAGGCCCGGTGCCCATTGCAACAGGTCTGGCGTGGCGATGGGGCCAATTTCCTTGCGCACCCACTTTACCAGCTCGGCGCGTAACTCGTCCGTGGCTTCCACGCCTACATTCAGGGTCACATAGGTGTAGATGCCCTGGCCCTTGATGTCGTGCGGATAACCAACAACGGCGCTTTCGGCCACAAGGTCATGGGCGACGAGCGCGCTTTCCACCTCGGCGGTGCCCATGCGGTGGCCGGACACGTTGATGACATCATCCACCCGGCCGGTAATCCAGTAATAGCCGTCTTCGTCGCGGCGGCAGCCATCGCCGGTGAAATAATTGCCTTTATAGGTGGCAAAATAAGTATCGATAAAGCGCTGGTGGTCACCATAGACCGTGCGCATCTGCCCGGGCCAGCTGTCGGTCAAAATCAGGTTGCCTGAGGTTGCGCCCTCCAGCAATGCGCCCTCGGCATCAACCAGGGCGGGCTTGATACCAAAGAAGGGCTTGGTGGCGGAGCCGGGCTTCTGGGCAATCGCACCGGGCAGGGGGGTAATCAGGATGCCGCCGGTTTCCGTCTGCCACCAGGTGTCGACAATGGGGCAGCGGCTGTCGCCCACCACGCGGTGGTACCACAGCCAGGCTTCCGGGTTGATGGGCTCACCCACCGAGCCCAACAGGCGCAGGCTTGCGCGCGATGTTTTCTTTACCGGCTCTTCGCCTTCGCGCATCAGGGCGCGCAGGGCGGTGGGCGCGGTGTAGAAGATGTTGACCTGGTGTTTGTCGACCACCTGCCACAGGCGCGATGCATCGGGGTAGGTTGGCAGGCCTTCAAACACAAGCGTGGTCGCGCCATTCGCGAGTGGGCCATAAACGATATAGGAATGGCCGGTGACCCAACCCACATCGGCGGTGCACCAGTAGATGTCGCCATCGTGATAGTCGAAGACATATTGATGCGTCATCGACGCATAGACCATATAGCCGCCGGTGGTGTGCAGCACGCCCTTTGGCTTGCCGGTAGACCCAGAGGTGTAAAGGATGAAGAGCGGGTCTTCCGCGTTCATTTCCTCGACCGGGCAGTCGGCCGAAACATTGGCGGCGGCGTCTTCATACACAACGTCACGGCCCTCTGCCATGGCAACATCGGCGCCGGTGCGGGTAACGACGATAACCGTGTCGACGTCGGGGCAGCTTTCCAGTGCAGCGTCGGTATTAGCCTTTAGCGGGATAGCCCGGCCCCCACGCACGCCTTCATCTGTGGTGATAATGCACGTGCTTTCACAGTCGAGAATGCGGCCCGCTAATGCTTCTGGCGAAAAGCCACCAAAGACCACCGAATGAATGGCTCCAATGCGGGCACAGGCCAGCATCGCGTAGGTGGCCTCGGGGATCATCGGCATATAGATGGTGACGCGGTCACCTTTTTGGACGCCGCGTTCCTTCAGCACATTGGCAAAGCGCGAGACATGCTCGAGCAACTCGGCATAGGTAATGTGGGCAGAATCGGCCGGGTCGTCGCCTTCGAAAATAATGGCTGTCTGGTCGCCACGGGTGGGCACATGCCGGTCGACGCAGTTGTAGCAGGCGTTCAGAGTGCCATCTTCGTACCACTTGATGGAGACATCGCCTTCATAGGAGACATTCTTGACCATGTTGTAGGGTTTGATCCAGTCGATCCGCTTGCCATGCTCGCCCCAGAACCCTTCCGGGTCATTGATGGAGTTGGCATACATCTCTTCATAGGTATCGCTGTTTACCAGCGCGCGGTTGGACCATTCGTTAGAGACGGGAAAAAGCTGATCGTCAGACATGGGATCTTCCTGAAAGTCGAAGTGTAGGTATTGGCCGGATGATACGAAGCTGCCCGGGCTTACTCAACAATGATATTGCCGTCTTCCAGCCGCAGGGCAACGGGGATCAACCACTTGTCCAGGCAGGGCCCGGCGGTGCATAGCCCGTCTTCTATCCGAAAGTAGGCGGCGTGGTTCATACAGAACAGGGCCGTGCCATCCCGGTCCAGGAATTTGTTGGGCGCCAGATTCAGCGGCAGGCCAACATGGGGACAGGTGTTTTCATAGGCAAAGAAGTCATCCCCCCGGCGTTGGATGAAGACCTCCAGCCGCCAGGTGCCTTTTTTGTACGTAAACGTCTTGGCCTTGCCGTCGGCAATATCATCCAGGCGGCATAGTACGTCGCCAGCGGCCGGGCCGCCATCGACAGTGGTGAGGGAAAGGGCCTCCGGGCGCGGATCCGGCTGGCGGGCCATGGGCGCTAGTCGCCCTGCGGCGCCAGCTTGCCCAGGAACATGTTGACGGCGGTGACTTCCAGGCTGCCAAACACACCTTCCTTAAAGTAAGGGTCACCTTCGGCAAGCGCGCGGGCGGCGTCCATGCTGTCGGCTTCCACAATCAGTGTGGAACCGCAGGGCTTTTCATCGGCATCCAGCAGCGGGCCTGCCAGGATGACCCCGTCGCCTTTTTCGGCCCAATAGTCGAGATGCGTGGGGCGCACCTGCATCCGGTGGTCCAGCCCGTTGGGTTTGTCTTTCGCGTAGATGACGAATTGCATGGTGTGTCTCCAGGTCTCTTTTTCTGGTTTGCGGTTCAGGCCGTCTCAATAACAAAGGGGCGGGCCAGCAGGGCCTCGATTTCTTCGGCAACAGAGGCATCGTGGTGCAGCACCCGGTTCATCGCCAGGCAGATGGGCATATCGATGTCGTTTTCCTCCGCCAGCCGGGCAACGGCCTTGGCGGTGTGGACGCCTTCGGCGACAGATTTGCGGGTGGACATGACCTCTTCCAGTGTTTTGCCCTCACCCAGTGCTTTGCCCAGCGACATGTTGCGGGACTGGGTCGACCCGCAGGTCAACAACAGGTCCCCCAGGCCAGACAGGCCCATCAGGGTCTCTCGGCGGCCGCCTTTCATGTCGCCCAGGCGCATGATCTCGGCCAGCCCACGGGTAATCAGCGCGGCCGCCGTGTTGTCGCCCAGCTCTGCCCCGGCGACGATGCCGGCGGCAATGGCCAGCACATTCTTGACGGCCCCACCGATCTGGGCGCCGATAATGTCGTCGGTCAGGTAGGGGCGGAAGCGGCTGTGCCCCAGCATGTTGGCGAGTGATTCTGCCAGGGCATCGTCAGCACAAGCCAATGTCAGCGCGCTGGGCTTGTTCTGGGCTACCTCCGCGGCAAAGGTCGGGCCGGAAAGAACAGCGATGGGATTTTGCGGCGCGACCTCTTCGAGAATATCGCTCATCAATTCCAATGTAGAGATTTCAATCCCCTTGGAGCAGATGATCAGGGGCACATCTGGCCCAGCGGCGGCACATACCTGGGTGCCCACTGTGCGCAGATGTTGCGCCGGGCTGACAAGCATCAGCGCATCGCAGCCAGCCATGTCTGCTATGTCGTTTGTTGCGCGAATGGTTGGGTCCAAGGCAATGCCGGGCAGGAAGGTCGTGTTTTCGTGGGATGTGTTGATCGCATCTGCGACCTCGGGCTCCAATGCCCAGATACGCACGTCGCTTGCCGTGCGTGCTGCACTTGCTGCAAGCGCCGTTCCCCAGGCGCCGCCGCCGATTACCCCGATTTTACCTGTTGCCATGATGAGCTAGCCTCCTGTGTGCCGATCATGCCAACAACAGGGCTATTTGCAACCCTTTCATTCCATTGGATAATTCCCCAAGGGGTGCACGAAACCCGCAGAAAACCGGGCAATACGGGCTCATTTAGTAAATATTGAGTTGAATATTCAGCATTTCATTCTTATTGTCCGACCATGGCTTTAAAGACTGAAAAACTCGACGAAATTCGCCAGAAAATCATCGATTCCGCGGCCCAGCGGTTTCAACGGTTTGGCTATGGCAAAACCAATGTCGCTGAAATCGCCTGCGATTGTGGCATGTCTGCAGGTAATCTGTATCGCTATTTCAAAAACAAGTCGCAGATTGCCGAGGCCATTATGCGGATGTCGCTGGACAGCACATTGGCAGAGTTGAAGTCTGTTCTTGATCTGCCCGATATTACAGCGGCCAAACGGCTGGAAGAATTCTTTCTGCAGGAGCTTTACTTCACCCATCACCAGCTGAACACCTATCCGACGCTTCTTGAGCATGTTCGCGACCCCAATGGCAGCGGGCCCATGTTGGGGGAAGAATATTTGGAGGCTTCGCGGGTGCTGTTGGTTCAGATTTTGTCCATGGGTGTTGAACAAGGTGAATTCCAGATCGATGATCTGGAGGAAACGGCTAAAACCATCCAGGCTGCGACCTTGAAGTTCCGCTATTCCCAGCTGCATACGGACCAGACGCTCGAAGAGTTGGAGCCGTCTGCCCATGGGGTGATCAACCTCATTCTGCGGGCGCTGTCGACCTCGACAGAAAGCGAAAATAGCGTCGCCGCCTAAAAAGGCTAAAAATTCCATCTTTTTTTGAGATTCTAACCCGTTGATATCGTGCGGGTTTTCGCACTGGCGCCATATTTCTGTAATGAAAATTGAAAAAAATGAAAAAAATTCATTGTTTTTCTTTTGAGGGTCCCCATATCAGGCCTGTCGGGACGAAACGGAACATGTTGTTCCCCAAAATGTCCCCCAGGAATTCGGGCCATATCGGCCGAGCCGGGCATCGACACAGGAGTTGAAAATGACCGAAGCAGTGAAGAAAAGCATCATCCGCAACCGCAATGAAAGCCTTGTTGGCGACATCGCCGGTGGCATGCTGGCCGTCGTTCTGGTTGCTATCCTCGTCTAAGAACGGATTGCCCGGCCCTAGGCCTTGACCCCCGCGCCAATGGCGGCAGGGGCGTCCGGGTCCAGCGGCCAACGGGCGCGGGCGGGCGTGTCCAGGCTGTCTTGCAGCCCACGTGACAGACGCTCCACCCCAGCCCAGGCAATCATTGCCGCATTGTCCGTACACAGGGCAATCGGCGGGCAGGCAAGGTTAAACCCCTTGTGGGCGCATAACGCCCCCAACCGCCCCCTCAGATATTGGTTGGCTGCAACACCCCCGGCAATAACCAGTGACGGCGCCCCCTCAGCCAATGCTAGTGATGCTGGGTCATAATCCCCGGATGCAGGGTTTTTCATGTGTGAGTCTCCCCCTGCGTCCAACGCATCCCTCCCAGGGTGCTGGGGTCGGTCGTCCCCTGCTTGTCCCAGCGGGTTCTGACCGGCCCCTTCTGATTCAGAAGCCTTCCGCTGGAAAATATCCATCGCGCGCTTTGTGCGGTTTTCAAGCACGTCTGCAACGGCGGCCTGGAAGGAAGCACACAAATCAGCCTTGTCATTCTCTGTGATATCAGCGCCCAGGCTTTCTGCTGTTCGGGTGACAGCTGTCTTCAGTCCGGAGAAAGAAAAGTGACAGTCTGGTCTTTTCAGTAGAGGTCTTGGCAGATTGAACCTTGAAGCATTCCCCTCCAAAGCTGTTTGCTCAACAATGGGTCCGCCGGGGTAGCCCAGGTCCAAAATCTTGGCGGTCTTGTCATAAGCCTCGCCGACGGCATCATCAATGGTCGTACCCAGCCGCTCAAACTTTCCAACATCATGAACAATCAGCAATTGGCAATGTCCGCCAGACACCAGCAACAGCAAATAGGGAAAGGCCAGCTTTTCGGTAAGCCGTGCGGTTAGCGCGTGACCTTCCAGATGGTTGACGGCGGCAAAGGGTAGCCTGTGCACATTGGCAATGGCCTTGGCGCTCATGAGCCCAACCATAACCCCGCCAATAAGCCCCGGCCCAGCGGTTGCTGCAACGCCGCCCAAATCTGAATAGCCTAGCCCGGCCTGGCCCATGGCTTCGCTGATCAGGTCGCGCAAGTGGTGAATGTGGGCGCGCGCTGCAATTTCTGGCACCACGCCGCCATAGGGGCGGTGGTCATCAAGCTGGGATAGGATGACATTGGCCAAAATGTTGCCGTCCGGCGCCACGACGGCAGCGGCGGTTTCATCGCAGCTTGTCTCAATGCCCAGTACCGGCCCTGCCAGGGTCATGCTGCTTCGTCCTTTCGGCCTTCCTATCGTCGGCTGCACTTGTTATAGCGGGGCCTATGACGAATGACACCTCTTCCGCGGGCAAAATCCGCATCGGTACGCGGGGCAGCCCCCTGGCGCTGGCCCAGGCGCACCAGGTGCGCGACCAGTTGGTCGCCGCGCATGATGGTCTGTCGCACGATGATGTTGAGGTTATCAGCCTTTCCACGAAGGGCGACCGGATCCAGAACCAGGCGTTGACGGAGTTAGGCGGTAAAGGCCTCTTTACCGCCGAGATTGAACAAGGCCTGCTTGATGGCTCACTGGACCTTGCCGTGCATTCCATGAAGGACGTACCCACCCAATTGCCGGACGGCCTTGCTATGGCCGCTTATCTGAAGCGGGAAGCTGTAGAAGACGTCTTCCTATCGGACAAAGCATCCAGCCTGGCAGACCTGCCAGAAGGCGCAGTTGTCGGCACCGCGTCCTTGCGGCGGCAGGCGCAGATTTTACATCACTGGCCGCATCTCAAGGTCACGACCTTTCGCGGCAATGTCCAAACCCGCCTGAAGAAATTGCGGGAAGGCGAGGTTGACGCCACCATGTTGGCGCTTGCCGGGTTAAATCGTTTGGGCTTGTCAGAGCTGGCAACGCAGGTCGTCCCCATCGAGACCATGTTGCCCGCTATTGCCCAGGGCGCTATCGGGGTAGAAACCCGGAGCGAAGATGCGGCAACTCAAGCACTGCTTGCCCCTCTTAACGAGACGTCGACGGAAATTTGCGTGCAGGCGGAACGGGCCTGTCTGGCAAGGCTCGATGGTTCATGCCGTACGCCCATTGCCGGGTTGGCAAGCCTGGATGGCGATACATTGTCTTTGACGGCGCAAATCCTGTTGCCCGATGGCACCGAAATGCATGAGGAAGCCCAAACTGGTTATGCCACCGCACCCGAAGCGTTGGGTGAAGCCGTTGGCGACGCGCTGCTTTCCCGCGCCGGGCCGGACTTTTTGAAACACGGCTAGTGCCATGCGTGTGCTGATCACCCGCCCGGAGCCTGATGCGTCCAAATTGGCGGGCCAGCTGCGTGCACTTGGCCATACGCCAGTTCTCGAGTCCTTGTTGTCCATCACTTATGAGAAGGGTGCACCTGCCGAGCTGTCAGGTGTTCAGGCGGTGTTGATTACCAGTGCCAACGGTATCCGTGCTCTGGCACAGCGCACCGCGGAACGCGCCCTGCCCGTATTATGTGTCGGGGCTGCTAGTGCAGATGCCGCCCGGGAGGAAGGCTTTACAGATGTACGCTCGGCAGACGGTGATGTGCATGCGCTGGAGGCTTTGGCGCAACAACGCTGTGTGCCTGAAAACGGCCCGCTCTTGCACGTGGCTGGCACAGTTGTGGCGGGCGACTTGGCAGGCGCCTTGACGAAGGCCGGTTACAAGGTCGACCGACAGGTCCTCTATGCGGCCCAGGTCAGCGATGAACTGACGTCAGAGGCCCGCGCCGCGCTTGAAAGTGGGGGGGTCGATGCTGTTCTGCTGTTTTCTCCTCGGACCGCAAAAACATTTGCCAAATTGGTCTGCGATGCCCATTTGGAGGGTGCATGCGAGGGGCTTCGCCTGTTATGTCTTAGTCAGGCAGTCGCAGCAGAGCTTGGTGCTCTTTCCGGGGCTGTTTTACAGGTCGCCAAAACGCCCGATGAGGCAGCGCTTCTGGAACTACTGACCTGACAATTCGCCCGACAGTCGGCAAAATGGTGAGTGATGGCTGAAGAAGAAAACGTCATTATCGATGTCACACCCGAAGAGGTGGCCGATGCTGCATCAGATAATGGTGCGGCGTCCGACGATACGGCGCCGAAAGCCTTACCCAAATCGACGAAGAAATGGCCACTGATAAGTAGTCTTGTGGTTGTGCTCATCATTGCCGGTTTTGCAGCGGGTACCATTTGGGGCCCCGGCTGGGCACAGATGTTGGGCCTGCAGCAAGCCCCAGCGACCAATACTCAACAATTGAACGCGCTCTCTGCGGAGTTGGAAGCGTTGCGCCAACGGCTGGACGCGTCGGAGGCGCGTGCCGACGATATTACCGCCAACATTTCAGAACAGATAACAGCACCGGTCCAGGAACCTGTCGATTTAACACCGCTGGAAGAGAAACTTGCGGCCATGGACGCCCGGCTCAAAGGTCTGGAAAGCCAGTTCGTGCCATTGATTGATAACAACAGCACGGACGCCTTGAAATCCCGCGCCAACAGCCAGCAGGAACGGCTGGATGCCATGGCAGATCGGCTTTCTGCCCTGGAAGCACGGTCCGGTCAGCAGGCTGCCGCCCTCGACACCATCAATCAGGATGCCCTGGCCGGGTTGGAACAGGGTGTATTGGCTTTGGCGGTTTCACGGCTACAGGCCGCTGTGGAATCTGGTGGCGCATTTCTGGCGGAGTTGAATGCGGTTGAGCAACAGATCGCGCGGCAACCGTCGCCCTCATTGTCGGCTGTTGACGTCATTCGGCAACTGAAAACGCAGGCCATTGACGGTGTGCCAACGCTGGCTGGCCTGCAGGCCGAAGCAGCGGGTGCATTGGAAGAGATCATCGTTGAACCCATTGCTGGCCCAGAACCCGCAGAACCTGGCAGCTGGTGGGAAGGCGCCTGGTCTTCGCTGACGGACGGCATCAGCATTCGTCGCTTGGATGAAGAACCCGATGCGACACCTGTCGTAAGTACCCCGCTTGATAATTTTGAAAGTGTGCTGGCCGGAGGCGATGTGTCCGCCGCGCTGGAGGCCATGGCAACGCTGAGTGCTGAACAACAAGAGGCTTTGAACACCTGGCGCGGGCGGGCTGAACAACATCTGGAAGCGGCAATGGCCTTGCCGGCGCTGCAGGATGCAGCCGCAGAATAAACAGAAGATTGAAGACCAAATGAGTACATCATCCTTTCCCATCTCTCCCGATTTTGAGGCCGCCCGTGCGCGTGTTGCCGCTGATCCGGAAGCCTTCTGGGCTGAGGCCGCAGAGGCCATCCATTGGGAAAAGCGTTGGGACACGGTGTTCGATGACAGCAATGCGCCCCTGAGCCGCTGGTTCACCGGGGCCGAGGTCAATACGTGCTATAATTGCCTCGACCGGCATGTCGACGCCGGGCGCGGTGACCAAGACGCGCTGATATACGAAAGCCCCGTCACCGGCAAGACAGAGCATTTCACCTATGAGGCCCTGTTGGCGCGCGTCGCCAAGGTGGCGGGCGGGCTCGTTGAACTGGGTGTCGGCAAAGGCGACCGGGTCATCATCTATATGCCCATGGTGCCGGAGGCGATCATCGCCATGTTGGCTTGTGCGCGCATCGGCGCGGTACATTCCGTTGTGTTTGGTGGTTTTGCCTCCAACGAATTGGCGACGCGGATCAATGATGCCGAACCCAAGGCCATTCTCTCTGCGTCTTGCGGGATAGAGCCGGGCCGGGTGGTCGAATACAAGCCCCTGTTGGATGAAGCCATTGAGCTGGCCACCGCCAAGCCCGACCATTGCGTTATTCTGCAGCGGCCCGAGGCTGAAGCTTCTATGATTGAAGGCCGCGATTTGGACTGGGTTGCCTTTGAAGATGCGGAGGAGCCGACCGGCTGTGTCACTGTGGCGGCGACCGACCCGCTTTACATCATCTATACGTCCGGTACGACAGGCGAGCCCAAAGGCATCGTCCGCGATAATGGCGGCCATTTGGTGGCGCTGTCCTGGTCGATGCAGAATATTTATGGCGTGGCCCCGGGTGAGGTGTTCTGGGCGGCGAGTGATGTCGGTTGGGTCGTCGGCCATTCCTACATTTGCTATGGGCCGTTGCTCCATGGCTGCACGGGGATATTGTTTGAAGGCAAGCCCGTTGGCACACCGGATGCCGCCACCTATTGGCGGATTATTGAACGCCATGGCGTCACCACCATGTTCACCGCCCCCACAGCGCTGCGGGCCATCAAGCAGCAGGATCCGGATGGTGAACTGGTCAAGCAGTTCGACCTTTCGGCCTTTCGTGTGCTTTATGTTGCTGGTGAACGGGGCGACCCAGATACCATCGCCTGGTCGGAGCAAGTGCTGGGCGTGCCTATCATTGATCATTGGTGGCAGACGGAAACCGGCTGGCCGATAAACGCGAATTGTGCAGGCCTTGGGCTTTATCCGGTGAAACACGGCTCACCGGGTAAAACCGTGCCGGGCTTTGATGTGCATGTGGTAGATGAAGGCGCCCAGCAGGTAGGCCCCAATGAAACGGGTGCCATTGTCGTCAAACTGCCGTTGCCGCCGGGCTGCTTGCCGACCCTTTGGGGGCATGACGACGCCTATATCGAGAAATATCTGACGGACTATCCCGGCTACTACAAAACCGGTGATGCTGGTTTCATTGATGAGGATGGCTATCTCTTCGTGATGAGCCGGACCGACGACATCATCAATGTGGCAGGCCATCGCCTGTCGACGGGGGCGATTGAAGAAGTGCTCGCCAGCCATATCGACATTGCCGAAGTTGCCGTCTTTGGTGTGGCAGACAAGCTTAAGGGCCAGGTACCGCTGGGCTTGGCGGTGTTGAAAGCGGGTGTGAATCGCGACCCATCAGAGATCACTACCGAAATGGTGCAGATGGTGCGCGAACAAATTGGCCCGGTGGCCGCCTTCAAAACGGCAGGGATTGCAGCCCGTCTACCCAAGACGCGGTCTGGCAAAATCTTGCGGGGGACCATGCAGAAAATTGCTGATGGTGAAGCCTATGCCATTCCCGCCACCATCGATGATGTTGATATCCTTGATGAAATTGAAACAACGGTGCAGCCACTTGGCTACGGCAACGGGCCGGGTCCGCTGGCGCCCAAAGGTAGCGGAGGGGCTGCCTGATGCTTCGCCTCGCCCTTTATGTTGTGATTATTGCAGCCCTCGCTATTGGCGCTGTCTGGCTGGCGGATAATCCGGGCGAGGTTTCTATCAATTGGCGTGGCTATGTTATTGAGCTGTCGGTCATCTGGTTGGCGCTAATTGTCTTCATGCTGATGGTTGCCACCGCTGCTGTGTCGCGTCTGTGGCGATGGATTCGCAAAGGCTACCGCGAACAGCGCAAGATGGCCCGTTACGAGAAGGGCCTGGACGAGCTGGGCTGGGGCCTCGGGGCGCTGATGGCCAATGATGGTGCCCGTGCCCGCCGCCATGCAGACAGCTTTGCCCGCTTGGTGGGCGATGTCCCGCTTAGCCACATATTGCAGGGGCAGAGTGCGCTGCTGCTGGAAGATCATGAAGGGGCAAAGCAGCACTTTCAGGCCCTGGAGACCGACAAGCGCACCAAACCCCTGGCGTTACGTGGCTTGTTGGAAATTGCTGAAGATACCGGTGATACCGAAGCCATTTATGCGCTGTCTGAACAGGCGCAGACGAGCGCACCCAAGGCAGGCTGGTCGCAGCGGCCTTTTGTGGAGGCAGCTATTGCCCTGGGGCGCTGGGATGGTGCAGCCAAGGCACTGCGCGCGGCCATTGCCCAGGGTCATCTGGATGCCGACGAAGGCAGGCGCATGCAGGCGATGGTATCGCTTTGCCGGGCACGGGATGCTGACAGCCCGGATATTGCCCGCCGCCATGTGAACGAGGCCCTGAAGTTCGACCCCGGCCTGGTGCCAGCAGCCGTTTTGGCGGCCAAGCTGGCGCATGAAAAGAAGCGGTACCGCCGGGCGCAGCGCATCCTCAAACATGCCTGGGTACAGGGCCCCCACCCCGATTTGGTGGAGGCCTTTGTCTCTCTGCGCGCCAAGGAAAGCGCGGCCCAGAGTTATAAGCGGGTTAATCAGATGGTGGGGTCAGACGACCCGCAACCCGAAACACTTTATGCTCAGGCAGTCTATGCCTTGCGGGCGGGACTAACAGGCCCGGCACGCGGGCATTTGCGCGCGATGGCCGAATTGTTGCCGCAACAACGGACCTATCAACTTTTAGCCGATGTTGAACTGGCGGCTGGAGACGCCCAGGCCGCACAAACGGCCAAGGACCGCATGGCGACCGCTATGCCGGACCCGGTCTGGCACTGCACTTCCTGTGGGCAGGAGCATTTCTCGTGGCAGATTACCTGCGCCGATTGCAGCGAGTTTGCCAGCGTTGTCTGGGCGCCGCTGAAGCGAAAGGCGCCCTTAGTGGCCTTGCCGCCGGAACTGGCAGATCAGTCAGCCGACGAGGAAGCGGATGATGATGAGGTGATGCTGCTGACGGACGAGGCAGAAGAACCCAAGCCGCCGGAAAAGCCCTAGCGGATCCCCTGGCCGTCATCGACCTTCACAAAACTGCCTGTTACGCATTCTGACGACGGCGAGACGAAATAGAGCAAGGTGCTGTCCAGCTGGGCTGGCTGGCCCAGCCGTTTGCGCGGAAAGTTCTGGGTAATATCGCCAACACGCTCAAGCATGCCGTCCATCATCTCTGACGAAAACGCGCCGGGGGCGATGGCGTTTACATTGATGTTGTAGCGCGCCCATTCCACCGCCAGGGCTTCTGTCATGCGGATAATGCCCGCCTTGGTGATGGAATAGAGCGCGGCCCCATTGCCGTCATAGCGGAAGGCGCCGACGGAGGAGATGTTTACCATCCGCCCCGGTTTTTCTTCATCAATCAGTCGTTTGGCCACTTCGCAAGAGAGCACATAGGGCCCGCGTAAATTGGTATCGAAAACGCGGTCAATCAGGTCGAGCGGCATTTTGTGGGCGCGCTGGGCATCAGGAATACCTGCATTGTTGACCAGAATAGTTACTAACCCGAGTTTTTCTTCCACCGCAGGCACAATATTCATGATGCTGTCGGTATTGGTCATGTCGAGATGGAACGAAGCACATTCCCCGCCAAAGGCACGAGTTTCCTCTTCCAGCTCGGCCAGCCGGTCGGTACGGCGGCCTGTCAGCGTCACCTTGGCACCGCATTTGGCCAGTACGAGGGCAAAGCGTTTGCCCAGCCCGGCAGTGGTGCCGGTGACCAGGGCAACCTCACCACTCAGGTCCGTGTTGAAATTGGGCAGGTCAAAATCCTGATCGCTCATCGAGTTTCCTTACTAAGAGGGGCAGTGTCTACAGGCTTCGGGCCAGTTCGGCCCCTTCATGAATGGCCGACATCATGGAGTTGCGGCCTTTGACGTCACCGACCAGATGCATGGACCGGTTGGTGTTCATCAGGGCTTCTGCCAGTTCGCGGTTGGGCTCGTTATAGGACACCAGCACAACGGTTTTGGCCTCCAGCGTTCGCACACGGTCGGTAAACAACACGCCGATGTCGACGCTGTCTTCGCGCACTTCGCGCAGGTAATGCCCGCCAATAAAGTCGAAGTCTGAGGACATCAGGCGTTCACGCGCCGCCCCGGCTGTCACCGGTGGGTAAGGCGTATTCCCGGCCATGGCCTCGGTGCGGGAAACGAGCGTAACATGGACGCCCGCCTTCAGCAGCACATCGGAGACCGACAGGGCCTCAAAGGTGCCGGTATCATCAAAAATAACCGCAGGCCCCTCAATATTCGGAGTCTGGCCCACCCCGAACAGCGACCAGGAATTATGAACATGCGGCAGGTCGTGGCCCTTGATGGGGTCAGCTGGCGTTGAAAGCTGGAAGCCGTCATCCCGCGGTGTGGTGCCTGTGGCGATAATGATCTCGTCGGGTGAAATTTCATTGACCATGTCGGCATCAACATAGGAATTCAGGCGAATGTCCACGCCAAGGTCCTGGATTTCCTCTGCCAGATATTGGGTGATCGTGCCCAAATCTGCCCGGTGCGGGGCACTGGCGGCCAGGGCTACTTGACCACCGAGCCTGCGGCCAGCTTCATGCAGTTCTACATTATGGCCGCGCAGGGCAGCGGTGCGGGCGGCTTCCATACCGGCCGGGCCGCCACCAACGACAAGCACCTTCTTGGCGCTTTCGGTCGTGTCATTTGGCTCGAAGCTGATGTCTTTTTCGCGGGCTGCAGACAGGTTTACCACACAGCTGAGTGTGCCGCCGCTCATCACCCGGCCAACGCAACCCATATTGGAGCCAACGCAGGGGCGGATTTTGTGTTCTTCACCGCGCTTAGCCTTGTTGACCAGTTCCGGGTCGGCAATCAGCGCGCGGACCATGGAGACCATATCGGCCTCGCCACTGCCAACGATGGAGCTCGCGTGATCCATGGTCATGATGCGACCCGTGACAATGCGCGGCTTGGTAATAAAGGGCGTGATTTTCTTGTTGGGGATCATCTCAATCCCCAGCGGGTCGTCTGACGGGGCGATCAGCTTGTGGAAGCGCCAATAGGCGCCCATATGCAGCGATACATAATCGACCAGCGGGTCAACGACCTTGGCGATCTCGGCATTGTCTTCGGCTGTCAGGCCGCCGGGGACATAGTCTTCGTTCGGGATGCGCACACCGACCACAAAGTTGGGGTCTGGCACCTCGGCGCGCACGGCGGCAATCACCTCAAGCAGGAAGCGCATGCGGTTCTCGAAGGAGCCGCCATAGTAGTCTTCACGCTTGTTCAGGGCGGGCGACAGGAATTCGTGGATCAAATAGCCAGAGGACGCATGAATATCGACCCCATGCATGCCCGCTTCACACAGGCGGCGGGCCGCAGAGGCAAAAGCGCCGACCATGTCGTCGATCTGCGTTTTGGTCATCTCGAACGGCATGACATTACCCATGGGATTAGGCACGGCGCTCGACGACCATGCCTCGCCATCCGGCCCCATGGCGGTAGCGCCGGGATAGTAGATCTGTTGAAACAGCTTCATCCCGTGGGGTTCTATGGTTTCGACCAGTTTTTCGTAGAAGGGCTTGCAGTCATCGGACCATAGCGGGATACGACCGGGTGCATGGGCATGCACACTGGTGGCCTCCAGGGTTGACATGCCAACCCCGCCTTTGGCGCGGGCTTCGTGATAGGCAATCAGGTCATCGCCAAACAAAAGCGTGCCATGGGGTGCACGGACAATTCGGTTGGGGATCGTGACCCCGCCGACCTGGATAGGCTGAAAGATATTGTCGTATTGTCCCATGGTTCCCTCCCCCGGTTATGGTGCGCACAGCATATCGTGCGGTCCGCATGCTGGCAAAATATCCTTGGCAGGACTACCCCCCGAATCCGAGAGGCAGGGCGGGTGCGTCCGAGGCGCGCGGTACATATTGGTCTTGTGTACAAGTGGGCCTGTGCTAAGCTTTTTCGCGTTTCGAAAGGTAAGGGCCAGGCTTGTATTGCGGCCCACTAGATTGGGGAGGATCTAATGAGTTCAGATATCGAAAGCGCCGTGGGGGGCGGCAAGCCGTTCAGCATCGGCTCGGTGATTGGTGAGACATTCAGCCTGTATGGTGGCAATTTCCTGAAATTCACCGTCACGGGTATTCTCATATACGTACCAGTTTTGGCGATCATGGTGGCCACCATGGGGATGGCGGCAGTGACGGGCAGTGGTGCTTTTGATCCCAATTCAGCAATCGCAGACCCGGGTGCGATTGGGGCCATGATGACAGGCCTGGTGACCAGCATGTTCTTTATGCTGCTGGCCTTTTCCGTGGGCAGTGGTGCCATCACCTATGGCGCTATTGAGTCAAAAAGCGGGAATGATGTCGGCCTTGGAGCCATGATTGGCCGGGCCTTGGTGAAGATCATTCCGCTGGTGTTGGCCTCGATTGTGATGACGGTGCTGATCGGTATTGGCATGATCTTCCTGATCATTCCGGGGATCATTATTGCGCTGATGTTGATCGTGACCTGGCCGGTTATTCTGGCGGAAGGTCTTGGTCCTATCGAGGCGTTGGGGCGCAGCCGGGAGCTTACCAAAGGCCATAAATGGGGCATTTTTGGGGGCTATCTGGTCTTCTACATTATCTCAATGATCATTCAGCTGGTATTGATTATGGTGTCGATTGCCCTGGGTGAAATTGGCGCTCTTATTGGTACATTGCTGAGTTATGCCATTTTGTTGGCCCTATCGAGCACCTTCTTTGCCTCGCTTTACACCAATCTGCGTGAGTCCAAGGAAGGCGTCAGCATCGAACAGATGGCAGCGGTCTTCGAATAGGACTTGTCCATCAAAAAGTACCGGGGCGGCTATCTATGGTCGCCCCGTTTTCTTTTGAGAGAGTGATGATATGAATGAATCGGTCGTGCAAACCGGCACTATGTCAATTGGCGCCGTGCTGACAGGAACCGGTCAGTAGTTTTTTAGGAACTTTTTGCCCTTACTACTGTTGTCGCTGCTGGTGTTTTCACCCTTGATCGCATTCGATCTGTTTTTCCGCGAATTTCCGGATATTGGCGACGAAGACGAAGGCTTTGTTGGGTTTATTCTGGGCGCTACGACCGGCGTAGAAAACATTCTTTATTCCCTTATGGCAACGATACAGGGACTAATTGTTGCCCCCTTTATTGTCGGTCGCATGCGGGGTCGAGAGGTTTTCCTGACGGACGCCGCATCAGCTGGGATGCGGAAATTGGGCAGCGCTATCGGCGCCATGATCATGGTGGGAATTGCGACCACCATCGGCTTACTGTTGTTGGTCATACCGAGCATCATTCTGGGACTGATGTTCGCTATTGTTATTCCGGTATTGGTGCTTGAAGATGCAGATGCTTTTGTCAGCATGGAACGGAGCGCCGCGTTGACCAAAGGGTGTCGGTGGCGGATTTTTTTGGGCTTCGTGTTGTACTTTTTTTCACATTGGCAGTCGTGTTTCTGGGTGACCTGGTGCCGTGGCAGTATAGCTGGCGGCTGGAAAATGCCTGGCTATGTATAGTGTCGGCGGTGGAGGCTATATTTGTTGCTGTCTTGTATGAACATTTGCTGGTGGCCAAAGAAGGCGGCAACGCAGAATCCATCATCAGCACGTTCGAATAACAGTTATTCGGAGGCGTCGTCGTGCTTTGACGCGCGGCGGTTGCCCATCAGCATCCGGCCTTCCAACTGGTTGCGCTGCGCCGCATAAAAGGCGGACAGGAAAGACCGGGTCTGTGTTTCAGGCTCATTACCTTCCCAGCCGATCTTGTTGGCAATGGTTTGCGCCACCCGTTTGAGTTCATCATCGCGCGACCAGAAGGTCTTGGACCGCATAATATCTTCGAGCTTCTGGAGCTCGAATTCTCCATAAAAGCCCAGTTGCCGGCTGGTGAAATGGATGGCTTCGTCCTGCGCCTCGGCTACTTCTGCAGCATCTGCCAAAAGCGCCTGGGTGTTTTTATGGACAACCAGTGTCCCTGCGATCAGATCGCCGGCGCGCAGATTGTCGCGGTTGAACAGGGGAAACAGCAGCAGGATTGTTGTCCATATAGCCGCCAGCGTGATTGTCCGCCCGCTGGCACCATCTGTCAGGTTCATGGCCATTAACAGGGTCAGCGGCAGGAACAGTTCAATTTCCCGAAGCAGGTTTCGCGCAAATATGGCGTCTGCGGTCAGCCTGCCTTCGCCACGATTGATGACCCGGATTTTAGCCACCCGCTTACCCGGTGTTTGACCTGCCCAGCGTAGTTCGAAAAAGATGAAATAGAAATTCCGGCCCAAAAAGGTGAATAGCATGACAAAAATGACCCAGAATTGTGGTGAGTCCATGGCTGAAGAAATGAACCCAACACCGACACTGACAGCAAGAATGCCGAAAAACTGAATCACCATGTCGAGGGCAAAGGCGGCAATCCGCTCGCCCACACTGGCCAATTCAAGTTGCAGGGCAACGCCTTCTGCGGTTTCCAGTGCCCGAATTTCACGGCCACTGGGCGCGCGGACGGCTTTGGGCCTGCTACTGCGCTTGAATAGATTGCGCATCGTCTTCTTTCTTGTGACCGGCCAGATAGAAATAGCTGCACCACAACACCAGCATGACCGTGGCAATGGTATATCTGGTGACGGTGTCAATGATGAGTTGTCGCCCAAACCCCTCCAGGAACCCGGCAATAACAAACATAAAGACACCACCCATAACGGCCATGGCCGCTGTTCTGCCTGCGGTTGCCAAATTCTCCATGCGCAGACGTTTGCCGGGGAACACCATGGCCCGCCCGATATGCAGCCCGGCAGCTCCGCAAACAATGACCGCAAATAGCTCGGTGGTGCCGTGGATCATCAACCACCCACCCAACTCAACGCCCAGGTCGCGGCTGGCATAGAGCGCAAGGAAACCGCCTAGCATGGTGCCCGTGCTGAACAGCAGGTACAGCGTTGGCAGACCAAAGGCGATCCCCAGTGCAAAGGCCGTGATGCCTACCTGGGCATTGTGCGTCACCAGGAAGGTTGTGAACAGGTCGAGGCCAGCAACGCCGTTGCTCTTGGATCCGTCAATCACTTCGCGGAGCTCTTCTGTCGACGTGGTTGGCGTGCGCCCCTGTGCGATCTCTGAATTGACAAAGGCGTAGAACCAGTCTGGGTCCATCATTGTCAGAAAGAAACCGGCCAGGGCACCAAGCAGCAACGTCAATGTGGCCAGGGCCAGTTCCCAGCCCATGGCGCGAATAGCCCGCGGCAAGCGGTGGTCAAAAAATTGCGAGAATGCCTCATAGGCCCGCTCGTGGTTGCCATACAGCACCAGATGAGCCCGTGTCGCCAGCCCCTCAAGATAGGTAAGGACGTTCTGGTCCAGCGAAATGGCCCGTGCGACGGAAAGTGAAGACAGCGTGGCCCGGTACAGCTGCGGCAGGCGGGTAATTTCATCAGCATCCAGTGACTTGATGCCCTTTTTTTCTGCCTTGGTGGTGAGATATTCCAGCTGCTTCCACGTGTCTTCGCGTTCACGCCGGAACTGGTGACTCTTCATTTCGACAGCCATTACAGAAGCTCCCGATGTTTGATCGACAGGTACTCATTGATCAGCCGGGCAGCAGCGCGTTCGTGGGGCACCTCAAGAATATGCACGCCCATCATTTCCAGTTCGCGCATCAGGCTATGTCGTTCCTGCAGCATGGAACCCGCTACCACGCTTCTGCCAACCTGCTCCATGGAACCGGGCAGGGCCTGTTCTTCTTCCTGGAGGAACCGATTCTGATACGTCATGAAGACCACCAGGTGATGCGCGGCCAGTTTCTTGAGATTGTCGGCCATCAGTGAGGCACTGACCGTGTCTACAAAGTCTGTAAAAAAGACCAGCAGCGACCGCCGCTGGAGTTGGCTCAACAGATGGCTTGTCGCCAACGTATAATTGGTTTCTTCCTGGCAATAGTCCAGATGGGCCAGTGTCTCGCCAATGATCGGGTAGGCCGCCAGGCCAGCGACAGGCGCTGCGAATGTGCGGATCTGGGAATCAAAGGCGAACAGGCCCAGGCGGTCGCCTTCGCGCAGGCAGATATTGGCCAACAGCATCCCTGCGTTGATGGAGTGGTCGAGGTTCGACAGGCCGTCGCGTTGCTGGCTCATCAGGTAACCGGTATCGAAAGACAGGATAACCTGCTGGTTTCGTTCGACTTCAAATTCCTTGACCAGCAGCGTGCGATAGCGGGCTGACCGTTTCCAGTCGATAATGCGCGTATCATCGCCACTGGATCGTTTGCGCAGGGCCTGAAATTCACTGCCTTCGCCACCAAGTTGGACAGCGCGTGAGCCACGTTGCTGATAGCTGTTCACCACCATTTCGACCTGTTCATCGAATTGAGGTGTCAGGTTGGGCGTAATGGGAATGGTGATGTCCGGGTCGAACGCCATCTGGCGGATCATCAAACCGAAGGGAGACTGCCATCTTAGCCAAAGCTTCTCCAGCTTACCGGGGCCACGGGCTATGGGCGTCAGCGTAATATCAACGCTGGTTTCTTCGCCTGCATCGAGGCGCCAGTGCTGGTCCGGTTGTTCGGCGAAATAGGCGTTGGTGGCCACCCGAATATCAACCGTGCCCAATTGGATGCCGGATAAGGGGCTGACGGATACAGTGACCGTGGTGTCGCTGCCGATATGGGCGCCCTGTGCCTCATCTATCCGGATTTCCACATCACGGGCTGAGGGGGTCATCCGCCATTCCCACACCAAGACATAGAGAAACAATACGAGGGGTGCCAGAGCAGCATCGGCATAGGAAGGCGCGACGACGGCCCCTGCCAGGCTGAGCAGGAAGGCGCCGACCAGAATCCATATGGCGAGGGGGGAAGGCAGCATGACTAGCGTGGTGCGCTGACCTGTTGCAGCAGGCTCGATACAATATCTGCCACCTGCTGGCCTTCAATTTCTGCCGTCGGCGTCAGTGTCAGGCGGTGTGCAAACACATGCGAAGCAACGGCCTTAACGTCATCCGGCAGCGTGTAATCGCGCCCATCAAGGGCGGCAACAGACCGTGCCGCGCGGGCAAGCATGGCGCCGCTTCGGGGTGAGGCGCCGATGCGAATGGAGGGGTGTTCACGTGTAATGCGTACAAGGTCGACAATATAGTCCAGCACTTCGTCGGCCATGCGTATACCGGCAATCGTTTGGCGGGCCGCCTGGATAGTCTCCAGGTTGCAGACAGCCTGCACAGCATAATCACCTGTGTCCGGCATAATGGCCTGATGTCCGTGTTGGGCAATGATGGCCCGTTCTTCATCCCGGTCGGGGTAGTCGAGCACCAGCTTGAAAAGGAAGCGATCAAGCTGTGCATCGGGCAGGGGGTAAGTACCCTGATGATCGATGGGGTTCTGGGTGGCAATCACCATGAACCCTTCGCCGAGCGGGTAGACGGTACCGTCGATCGTGACTTCCCGTTCGTGCATGGCCTGCAGCAGGGCGGCCTGGGTCTTAGGCGGTGTGCGGTTCACTTCGTCGGCCAGCAGGATGTCAGTGAAAACCGGCCCTTTTGTCAGGTGGAAGGCCCTGTCCTCAAAGCTGTAGATGTTCGTGCCCAGAACATCCCCGGGCATAAGGTCCGGGGTGAACTGGATGCGCCGAAAGTCAAGGTCGACGCAGGCCGAGAAGGTCTGGGCGAGCAATGTTTTGGCGACACCCGGCACGCCTTCGAGCAACATATGACCTTCTGACAGCAACGAAATGGTCAGGAGCCGAACGGCTTCGTCCTGCCCGACAATGATGCGGCCTACCTGTTCGCTGATATTTCCCGCGAGTGCCTGGATTTCATCAATCTGCACGTAACATCTCCTGTTTCCAATCATATACGCTTCGGGCCAGTTGTTCTCTTGTCTCGCCGAAGACAAAGTGATCCGTTTCCATTCGTTCGGCTGCCTGCATAAAGCGTTTGCAGCGCAGGCCGCCGGGCAAACCGCGCCGGGCGGCAATATCGTCGAGCCAGTCGGCCAGGGTCCTGTCACTCAAGTGGGCTGGGGCATGCAGGCCCGCTGCCACATGGGCGATAACACGGTCCACATATTGTCGGGTTGCCTCGCCTTCATAGCCACCGATCTGGAACAGGTTGGCGGTCAGGGAGACAAAGCCCGATAGGCCGGGTTCAACGCCTTTTTCCCCACGCAAGGTCGGCCCAAACCGCCGGGCCGAGAAGGCCAGCAAGGCCGCTATCAGCAGGACAAAGGCCAAGGCGGGGTAAATAAAGGGGCGTGCCAGAATCTGGCTGCCAAGCCCTTTGTTGAGCGAGAATCCATGACTGGTTTCATCCACAATGGCCGCCAGCCCAACCGGAACCAGAAAGTCCATCAGCGCGCCGGTAAAGGAGGCGTTCTTGGGCGTGGTGAGGCCGAAGTTTGAGAGTACATCCGGGTCAGAGAGAACATAGAAGACACGATTATCATCGCTGTGCAGGCTGCCGAAAAGGGTGCCCTCGTCGGTCCAGATTATCGGTGAAATTTTCGACGACTTGATGAGTTGCAGGTCAGAGATGGCCGGGTCCGGCATCGACATCGTCGACTGCAGGTCAGGCGCCTGGTCATCTGCAAGGCGGACAAGGTCTGCTTCCTCGTCTAGAATCTTGAGGGGTCGCAACGCGCTTTTGGCGGACATAATTCCCGCTGTCATGATCCAGTCTGAATTGGTGATGTCCTGGAAACCATGGCGTTTTGGCAAGACAAGCAATGTATCTTGGGTCCAGTATCTGTCTTCTGAATCTCGGATCAGGGAAAAGTCGGTCGACGGCTCGATCACCATCAGAAGATCGGCGCTGGCTGCTTTGTCGGCCGACTGGGACTGGCTAATCACAATACGTCTGCCCGACTGCTGCAGGGTTTCCACCAGCGCTTTGTGGCCAATGGCAGAAGACGAAAAACTGTTGGCGCCTGCGGTGCTGGCATAACGCCCGTCGCCTGTCAGGGTCGAGGTCAGGGCCATGCCGACAAAGGCAAGCAGGCCAATGCCAACCAGCCAGGCGATAGTTTTGGGGGAAAAAGGTTGATCAGGCATTCTGGGTACCAACCTTTTCTTGAGCCAATTGTGCCAACAGGGCCTCATAGGCCGCCCTGCAGCGCTGATAGGCGGTCTGGTCTGCCGTCTGACCAGCAAACAGATGCTGTTCAATGCCAGCGACCAGAAGTTGAAGGTTTGAAGTGTCCGCAAGCTGGTGTTCACCCAGCGCTACAACGTCCCGGCCTGAATGGTCGCGTGTAATACGGAGCAGGCGGCGCGTGACCAGTTCACCAATGATCAACTGCAACAACAGCCGCATGGCCGCCAACAGATCACCATTGGCGAAAAGCCTATCTGCATCCTCGATGCTACCCTCGGCTTTTCGCCCGCTGCCAACACGTATAGCCTGTGCCGGGGTTGCGTCGCCTTCTGAGCGTTTTTTGCGCTGAAACGGAAGGGACCAGCCTTTAGCCTCAGCAATAAAAAACCAGACAATGGCAACTACCGCGAGGATACCGCCGCCTATCAGCACATAGTAAAGCGCCTTGCCCAGAAAATCGAAGACCGCCACAAGCCAATCCGGCAGGTCTGGCGGTGGTTGGCGCTCGATGGGGCCGGGGAGTTTGGTCTGATAGTCACTGTCGGCGAGTTCCTGCGCCGCCAGGTCGGCAAAATCTGCTTGCGCGAATGCCTGGTGTGGCACAGTGAACAAACCACACAGCAAGAACAGCAGTGCGGCAGCCCGTTTCAAATCAATGTGCCGGAATGCGGCCAATGACGTCTCCCTAACCGCCGGAATCGGCGGCCTGACAAAAAAGGATGATGCCATGACCCCGGCCAATGGGAAAGTCGCGTATTTATATTGTTGATGACCCGTTTGACAGGGTTTCAAGCACCCGCGACAATCCCTATATACGGACCTGTTCGTTGGCCTAAAGCGGCAGAATCAAAGAATAAGCATGACAGACAATAACGAAGCATTCGGACCATTGGCCGCCCTGATCGGCACCTGGGAAGGGTCGAAGGGCATGGACGTATCGCCTGAGCCTGATGGCATGGAGGCGAGTCCCTATTATGAGACGCTGTCCTTTGACGCTGTTGGTGACGTCACCAATGCTGAAGAGCAGACCATGATGGTTGTGCGCTATTACCAGACAGTGACGCGGACGGCAGACAATAAGGTTTTCCACGACGAAACGGGGTACCTAATGTGGGATGCAGACCGACAGGTGATCATGCAGTCGTTGGTAATCCCCCGCGGCGTTGCCCTGTTGGCAGGCGGTAGCCATGACGGCTCGGTTGGCGCAGATCGTGCGGTGACCATTGACGTGGCGGCCAGGGAAGATGACCCCCATTTCAATATCGCCCAGTCACCTTTTATGACGGAAAAGGCCAGGACGACAGGCTTTGACCACCGTATTTCAGTAAATGGTGACACGCTGGTTTATACCGAGACGACCTATCTCGACATCTATGGCCGTTCTGTCGAACACACCGACGAAAACACGCTGAGTAGGGTTCAGGATTAGCCCAGATACGACCATGTCATGATGCCCACTGCCAGCATGACCCAGCTGATGCTGGTTTTGCGGGCCAGTACCGGTGGGGCCGTGCCTTCATCCAATGTCTTTTGTATGTCGGCCCCCTTGTGGATAGCCCACAGGACGGGCACATCAACATAGAGCGACTGGATAATGAAGGCCGCCCCGGCCACTGCCAAGCCCTGTAATGGTGACGTGTCCCAAAACAGTGCCATCAGCAAGATCGACGGGATCATGTAGCCGACTTCCCCGCCCAGTGCCATGAATTGGAATTGGCGCCGACTGTACAGCGCCGGGTTGAACAACCCCAAAAAAGCACTGCTTGAAGACCCAAGCGGAATATCGGCACCACCCAGCCTGGCACCAATATAGTGGCCCCATTCGTGGCTCAGATAAATGACAGCAAATGCTAGAAGGAAGCTGACAATACCAGCGATCGACAAGCCCAGCAGGCCCGCTTCTGTGCCAACCCATTGCTGTAGCCCGACACATATGGCCACGCTGAACCCCAATATCACAAGGTCGCGTGCGGCTGCGTCTACCAAGCTGCGGGGCGCGGATTCAGTCGGGTAGCGGGGCATCAAAAGTTCCTCATCCTAGACTTTTTCTTTCGGTTCTTTCGGGGTGATGAGGCCGTCGACCCATGTTGCAAAGTCGCCGCCATAATGGCCATTGTAGCGTTGCCAAAATTCGACAGCCCGGCGGCCTTGCAACATGTCTTCGATAAATTTGGCAAAACCTGTCCAGTGTTCTTCAGGCATCAGGCCCAGCTTGAACTGGGTGTGATAATTCTCTGCCAGTTGAAACGTCATGCGGAAGATATTTTCGAGAAACAGCGCATCACCAGGTTCCAAATTGGGTTCACGCATGGCCCGCGCCATCCGGTCCGCATGGGTTGCCTGGAAGGAAATGAGCTGCAAGGCGTGTTCAGAGAGCGAATGCCGTGTCGCAGACATTGTCACCCTGTTGTTTTGTCGCATCTGAACGCCAACAAAAATCAGCGAGCAGACAATGGCGACAACGCCCACCAGTTCAGCAATGTAATAAGCCTGTTCCAACATCCAAGCGTCCTCCCCCATAGCTGGAGAGAAGAGTGTATCCCGAAATTTCGGGTTGGTGTTGTTTTCTTCATGAGAGTGATGGTGCCGCTAGGGTGACTTGAACACCCGACCTACGCATTACGAATGCGTTGCTCTACCAGCTGAGCTATAGCGGCTCATCATTGATGCGGAACGCTATGTACCGGGCTTGGCCAAATTGGTCAAGCGCTTGCAAGGGCTTCTGTTCGCGCAGGAATCAAAAATGCCTGCAGGAACATACTACAGGCATTTTTTCTTAGGTGTCGTGACACTGTGTTCCACAGAAGAAAGCAGTTGTCTGTTCATTTCCTTTGGAAAGAACAAGGTGACTCTGACATAGAGTCGCCGGGGATAGCGCTAAGTTTTGTTAAGCGTTTTGCTCGCTATTCTGCCGCCGTTTCCTTGCCATTCGAATCGTCCCACTGGTTTTCCCGGTGTCGGGCCTTTTCTTCTTCCGTATAGCCGCGTTCGGCAATTTGGCGACCCAGCGCTACCAGGGTGGGGATCTCGTCATCCTCCAGCGGTTTCATCCATTTCTTGCGAGCCATGGCAGCCTCAATATAGGGTGCGAGTTCTTCATTCTTACGCCGCTCGTTTTCTTCGTGGCGTTGTTTGAACTCGGGCATCACATCGCTGGCGAACAGGCGTAGCGAGTCGCAGATATGTTCGTGCTTGTTGCGCCCGCCCTGCTGGATGAACGACACCTGGTCAACACCGGCGGCTTCCATTTCCCGCAGATAGCGTCGGGCTTTCTCGGGCGTACCAATGGCATTGTTGGACCCGGCTGGGTCCATCGTTTCCCGTGCGGCTTCAAAGGCCTCCCAGATGTTAGTGCGGCCCGGCTTGTGTTCGCCAAAGATATAGTGATGCCCCAGTCCAAAGCTGAAGAAGCGGAAGCCATCTTCACCCCGCCTGCGCGCCTCTTCTTCATCCGGGTGGATGGAAAAACCAGCAACAGCGGCCACATTGGCATTCACCGTATGGCCGATGGGCACGCATTCGTCGGACTTGATGATCTCATAATATTCGTCGACCCACTTCTTGGCTTCTTCGGGGGCCACGAAGGCAAAGGTCAGCGCGCCAATGCCCAGCCGGGCAGCCAGACGGATTGTGTCGCGGTTAGAACAGGCGACCCAGATTGGCGGGTGCGGTTTCTGGACCGGTTTGGGCACCACATTGCGGCAGTGCATTGAGAAATACTTGCCCTCAAAGCCCGGGTAAGGTTCCATCGCCATCATATTGGCGCATTGTTCTGTCGCCTCCAGCCACTGGTCGCGTTTGAGGTCTTCTGGCACGCCAAAGCCGCCTAATTCTGCGAGCGATGACGATTCACCTGTACCGAATTCAGCCCGTCCGCCAGAGACCAAATCCAGCATGGCGATCTTCTCGGCGACTTTGGCCGGGTGGTTATAGCCCGGCGGCATCAGCATGATGCCGTGGCCCAGGCGGATATTCTTGGTGCGTTGCGAGCAGGCAGCCAAGAACACTTCGGGTGCGGAAGAATGCGAATATTCCTCCAGGAAGTGGTGTTCGACTTCCCACGCATAGTCCAGCCCCAACTGATCGGCCAGCTCGACTTGCTCGAGTGCTTCTTCAATCAGTTGTTGTTCGCTGCCCTCATGCCACGGGCGCGGCAATTGATGTTC
>JAURPT010000025.1 GCA_030836535.1 Alphaproteobacteria bacterium | reverse complement strand
GCGTCGAGGAAATGACCCCACAGCATCACGATCTGGTGCTGGCCATTACCAGCCACGTGCCGCATCTGATTGCCTATAACATCGTGGGAACAGCCGCTGACCTGGAGACGGTGACGGAAAGTGAAGTCATCAAGTTTTCCGCCGGTGGTTTCCGCGACTTCACACGCATTGCCGCCAGCGACCCGACCATGTGGCGCGACGTCTTCCTGAACAACAAAGACGCCGTGCTGGAAATGCTGGGGCGCTTTAATGAAGACCTGTCAGCCCTGCAGCGCGCCATTCGCTGGAGCGACGGAGACGCTTTGTTCGACCTGTTCTCGCGCACGCGGGCCATCCGCCGCAGCATCATCGATGCCGGCCAGGAAACAGAAGCGCCAGACTTTGGCCGCCCCCACGGCCAGGATGACGATCCCGAGAACTAGAACATCCAGGGAATGGGTTCTGAGTCGGTAATGATTTTGTTTTCGGTTGTCTCGTCACCGAAATAGCCCTCTGTGCGCGCATGAACGCGCAAGGCCGGGATATCCCGCACCCCGTCATTCGACGACAGGGTAATATCACGCATATCAAGGTCAAACGCAGCCCGGCTTGTATCGTAGCCAACCAGACTGGCGAGGTTCTTGTCCGCTGTAATGGTCCAGACGGCGGCTTCCTTATTGTCGAGCCGTGAGACGTCGCCCGCAAAACGCACCACCATGTGCCCCTTGGTCCAGGGTTGGTGGAAAACTTCAATGCTTGAGAGCGTCCAACTGCCATTGTCGGGCACGCTGATATGCACATCGCCCAAACGGTGATAAATGCGGAAGGGGAAGCCCCCTTCTTCCAGCTTCTTGTAGCTGACCTCAGAGCCTTCCGGTAGCAGGCGCTTGAACGCGGCGTCATAGCGCTGGGCTACGGCCCCAACCTCTCCATTCCACCACCAGCCATAGGCGCCGATAGCGACGGCAATACTGCCGATAAAGGTAATGACTTTTCCCATGCTGTTCTCCCGGCGTTGCACGCCGTAGGATGGCGGGCCAGAGGCAGCAATAACAGAAGTGATGACACAACAGGAAGACGATTTTTGGGTCTTTGGCTATGGCTCGCTGATGTGGCGACCCGGCTTTGACTATCTGGAGAAACAACAGGCGCGGCTATTCGGCTATCACCGGGCGTTCTGCAATTACTCCTGGTATCATCGCGGCAGCCAGGAAGCGCCCGGCCTGGTGCTGGGGCTGGGCCGTGGTGGCAGCTGTATCGGCACTGCCTATCGCATTGCCACCAGTGATATTGAAGAGGTCATTGCCTATCTGGATGCGCGGGAAATGGTCGCCGCCGTGTATCAACCCATCACCAGCCGGGTCCATATGGGGCAGGGTAAAGTACGTGCCCGCACCTATATTACCGACCGCACCCACCCGCAATATGCGGGCAAATTACCCTATGAAGAGCAGGCAGAGATTATCCGCCATGGCGTTGGCCATTCCGGCATCAATACAGATTATCTGGCCAGCACCGTTGCGCATCTGGACGAACTGGGCATCCATGACGCCCCGCTGAAAGCGTTGCATGATTTGGTGTTTGGTTAGCCACACTTCGAATAGCCGCAGGAAACACAGCTGTCACAGCCTTCCTGGCGGATCAGCGTCGGCGCACCGCATTTGGGGCAAGACTGCATGCCGGGTGCAGGTGCACCGTCGCCAGCGGGGTCATTGACCACCTGTTTTTGCGGCTGTTCCTGCAAGCCCCCATCAGCATCAGTAATGAAACCGATATCGATCAGGTGCTGTTCAATTACTTCGCCAATCGCTGCCAGGATGGAAGGCACATAGCGGCCTTTCATCCATTGGCCGCCACGCGGGTCGAACACGGCTTTGAGTTCTTCCACCACAAAGGAAACATCACCACCCCGGCGGAACACGGCAGAGATCATCCGCGTCAGTGCCACTGTCCAAGCATAATGCTCCATATTCTTGGAGTTGATAAAGATCTCAAACGGCCGCCTGCGGCCATCCTGAATCAGATCATTCAGCGTGATGTAGAAGGCATGGTCATTTTCCGGCCACTTGATCTTGTAGGTCTTGCCGGGAATGCCATCGGGCCGGTCGAGCGGCTTGGTCATATAGACGACGCCACCAGCATCATATTCATCAACCGGGCGCTGGGTGGGTTCCTCCAACGGCAATGGCGGCTCTTGTGACTGTGCTTCTTCTGGCGCTGGTTCAGCTACCAGCACGGCACCGGTTACATCATTGGGCCGGTAGGTCGTACAGCCCTTGCACCCCGACTCATAGGCCTGCATGTAAACATCCTTGAAGGCCTCAAACGAGATATCTTCCGGGCAGTTGATGGTCTTGGAGATGGAACTGTCGATATATTTCTGGACCGCCGCCTGCATGCGCACATGATCCTTCGGGTCCAAATTCTGGGCCGTCACAAAATAATCCGGCAGCTCAGCTGCTTCGCCGAAAATCTTGCGGTATTCACGGTAAGCGTGGTCCGACACTGTTTCTTCACGCCGCTCCCCGTCCGGCATCAGCACTTTGCGGGTGTAGGTGAAGCTGAAGACCGGCTCTAGCCCCGATGACACATTGTCGGCAAACAGCGAAATTGTGCCGGTGGGCGCAATCGACGTTAGCAAGGCATTGCGAATGCCATGCTTGCGAATGGCGGCCTGCACGTCATCATCCAGCTCAATGATCGACTGGCCAGAAAGATACGCCTCTTCATCATAAAGCGGGAAAGCGCCCTTTTCAGCTGCCAGGTCTGTTGATGCGAGATAGGCAGATCGGCGGATGGCCGCCATCCATTGTTCTGTCAGCTCTACCGCGCGAGCAGAGCCATAACGTGCCTTGCACATGATCAGCGCATCGGCCAGGCCGGTAACGCCCAACCCGATACGACGCTTGGCGCGCGCCTCATGCGCCTGAGCCTCGAGCGGGAATTTGGAAACATCGACCACATTGTCCATCATCCGCACGGCGGTGCGGACAAGACCATCCAAGGCATCTTCGTCAATGTCAGCCTCTGCCGTGTACGGGTCGGTGACCAGTGCGGCCAGGTTGACCGACCCCAACAGACAGGCCCCATAGGGCGGCAGCGGCTGTTCACCACAGGGGTTCGTCGCCGAAATGGTTTCGCAATAGCGCAAATTGTTACGCTGATTGATGCGGTCAACAAAAATCACGCCCGGTTCGGCATAGGCGTATGTTGCCCGCATGATCTTGTCCCATAATTCACGGGCTGAAATCGTGCGCGTCACCGTGCCGTCGAACTGCAGGTCCCAGGCGGCATCGGCTTTGACGGCCTCGATAAAGGCATCGGTCACCAGCACAGACATGTTGAACATACGCAACCGCCCGGCATCTTGCTTGGCGGCGATGAAGTCTTCCACATCCGGGTGATCACAGCGCATGGTCGCCATCATCGCCCCACGGCGATTGCCGGCACTCATGATCGTGCGGCACATGGCGTCCCACACATCCATGAAGGACAGCGGCCCTGAGGCATCGGCCCCCACGCCTTTCACGGGTGCGCCTTTGGGGCGCAGGGTGGAGAAGTCATACCCAATGCCACCACCGCGCTGCATGGTGAGCGCGGCCTCCCGCAGATGGTCGAAAATGCCGCCCATATCGTCGGGCACCGTGCCCATAACGAAGCAATTGAACAGGGTCACGTCACGCCCGGTGCCCGCACCCGCAATGATGCGGCCGGCCGGGAGGAACTTGAAGCCTGACAAAGCGTCATAAAACGCGTCTTCATGTTGCGCGCGGACAGAGTCCTCTTCCACCGACGCCAAAGATGTCGCCACACGACGCCATGTGTCCTCAATCGACTTGTCGACAGGGGTGCCTTCAACATCCTTCAGGCGATATTTCATGTCCCAGATCTGGTGAGACAGGGGTAGTGAAGCGTCCATGGCGGCCTCTTTATCCGGCGTTAAGCCCAGCAATTTGCGCGGACGTCCATGGTATCGCGATTCGGGTGGCCTCTCAATAATTTGTTCACGTTATGTTTCTCTCCACAGCCGCGGCGCGCTGTAGCCCGCCATGACTGGGCGATAGGGCACTTATCCCCATAATTCACATGGACTTTTATCCACAGCACTGCACAAAACGCTCGGCTGAGATGTGCTTACTCTGCAGCGCGGCCTTCTGCAACCAGCCGGTTGGTGCCGTCTTCCACAGCTGTTTCCAGCGCCTGCATGAATGCGCGCCGGTCAAGCCCCGCTTCAATAGGCGGCAGGAATTCGACAATAATCTTCCCCGGTTTCTTGATCGTTTGCCGGCGACCCCAATAGAGCCCCGAATTCAGCGCCATGGGTACAACAGGCAATTTGAGCTGCTTGTAGAGGCCCGCCACCCCTGGCTGATAGTCCGGTTCGGCATCCAGCGCAGCACGGGTCCCTTCCGGGAAAATAATAATGGGCCTGCCCAGCTCTTTGGCAGCCTTGGCCCGTCCCAGCATATAGCGCATGGCCTTGGACCCCCCTTTGCGGTCTACCGGGATAGACCCCTGCCGCATATAGAACCAGCCAACAAAAGGTATCTGGTGTAATTCCTTCTTCAGTACCCAGGCCGGATTTTTCAGAAAAGCATGAGGCAGGATCGTGTCCCAGGTCGACTGATGTTTGGCGGCAATAATGCAGGCGCCTTCTGGCACATGTTCCAGGCCGCGCACTTCATAGGTAATGCCGAGCAGATATTTAATCATGACGCCCAGGCCCCAGGCCCAGAAGTTCTGCGCATTCATGGCCCAATACCACGGCCCGAGCAGAACGGGCGCGCCCCCGATGGAAACAAGCGCCGTCCAGACAAACAGCAATATGTTGAAGATGATCGATAGGATAGCGCGCACGGTCAGGTCTCCAATAGTCGGGTCAGCTGCAACCGAGCATAGCTGACCAGGTATTTGTTGTACTCAGCGGCAAGCAGCCTGGCAGACCCACCAAACGCCCACCATTCTTCCAAGCGAATATGATCCGGATAAACCGGGTAGGCCTTGATATCAAGGCCTGGCGCAACACGTTCAGCCTCCACCAGTGCACGGGGCATATGATACGAGGCTGTTACCATAATAACAGTGTTGAAGCCTTGTTTCGTCACCCAGGCGGCTACTTCACGGGCGTTGCCCTGGGTATCGGGCGCCTGGCGGCCAACATCGATGCAACAGTCAAACAGGCTCTTGCCATTGGTGTCTTTGTCCGCCTCGCTGAGACCCAACACATCCTTCAGGCTTTCATCGTCAAGCCCGGGGTTTACGCCCGAAATCAACAGACGCTGACCACTACCGTCACGGAGCAACGCCATACCGGCCTCCAACCGGTCGCGCCCACCGGTGAGGACGGCAATACCCTGTGCAGAGGCAGGCTCGACCGCCTGTTTCTGCACCCCAAGGGCAAACCAAGCATAGCCAGCCGCCCAGATGATGGCCAACAACAACAGGAACTGCAGCAGGCTCCATAGCCGCCTGATGGGTCCACGCCGCGCCATAGGCTACACCATCTCGGCCAGTACGCGTTTAACCGTGCGCCGCGCCGTTAACATGGTGATAAAACCGGTGACCAGGGGTAATAGCGCCAGAATAATCACCGTCGTGGCGTGAAAAGTTACCTGCGGCAGATACGCGCTTTGGACATTGAGCGAAAAAAAATAAACCCCGCCGATGACCAGAGCTACAAGGCCCAAACCGATAAGTCCACCGCGCAAGCCAACACCCCAGAAGCGCTGCTGGAAGGCGCCAGCGATTGTATTGTCGGTTGCCCCCAGCATATGCACCACGGCGACTATTTCCTGCTGGGCGAGCAGGCTGGACCGGGCCGTAAAAACAATAGTGGCGATCGTCGCCACCACCATCATGACCACCACAGAGAGCGCAATCAGTTGCGCTGCCTGGGCAAGGGCAAGCAGGTCATCCAGCCATTGTTCATGCGTGTCGATGGCCGCATTGGGCGCACTGTCCACAATAAGCGCCTCCAAGGCCTGAAGGTCTATGGCCGCACCCGGCATCAGTTTCACTTCGACCAATTGAGGGACCGGTAAATGCTCAATCAGGCCCGTGTCGCCGATCCATGGCGCCAGCAGGGCCGACATGTCGCCATCATTCATCGCCCGGGCGCTGGCAACACCCGGCGTGCTGTTCAGCACGGCCAATGCCGCTTTTGTCTGTTGGTCGCGCTGGTCTGGTTTTGGATGGATAATCTGAACCGTCAACGAATCAGCCGCTGAGAGCCGCCAGTCTTCTGCCATCAGGCCCAGCTGAATGCCTGCGACAATCGACATGCCTGTCAGAAACACCATGATACCGATGACCCAGTTCAACAGCCCCCGATGGGTCTGTCCGCTAGGCAGAAATTCTAGTTTGGTCTGGCTCACCGCATCATCACCTTCATGGTATTGCTGGCGCTTTTTCAGCAGCGGGGATCATACGCATGCGCCCGGCTTCCAGGTGCAGTTGCGGTGCCGGATATTGCCCGACCCAGCGCGGATCATGGGTGGCGATCACCATTGTGGTGCCAATCCGGTTCAGTTCCATAAACAGCTGCATCAGGCGTTCTGCCATCTCACTGTCCACATTCCCTGTTGGCTCATCTGCCAACAGGATGCGCGGCGTATTGATGACAGCTCGTGCGATGGACGCCCGCTGTTTCTGCCCGCCAGAAAGCGTGCTTGGCAGGCTATGCATATGATTGGCCAGACCAACCCATTCCAGCAGTTCTCTTACTTCCCGCTTCACTTGTTCTTCCGTCGCACCCTTGATGCGTAGCGGCAAGGCGACGTTTTCGAACGTCGTCAAGTGGTCCAATAACCGGTAGTTCTGGAAAACAACACCAATACGACGGCGCATCTGCACCCGCGTGTCGCGCGAGGCCGCATTCATAGGTTCGTCCATAATATGGATAAGGCCCCTGCTCGGCTGTTGGGAGAGGTAGATCAACCGCAGAAGACTGGATTTACCGGCACCGCTGTTACCTGTCAGGAAATGGAAAGAACCAGGCGCAAGGTCAAAGGAGATGTCACTGAGAACTTCGTCCCCCTGCCCATAGCGCATGCCTACTTTGTCGAAGCGGATCATTGCCGATCACATCCCTTTCCCAGAGCAGCCAGAATCGCACAGAGCAGCCCGCAGTGCCAGCCCCATTCATTTAGCAGGATGACTTTGTCGCCCGGAATAGAGGGGAGCAGCTTGCCGACTCCGGCTAGTGGGATGTATACAGAACATCAGACACCAAGACAGGCCACCTCATGATTATCACCTGCCCCGAATGCAGCACCCGTTTCGTCCTCGATGATGACCTGATGCCCGAAGGCGGCCGTAAACTTAAATGTTCCAATTGCCTGGCCGTGTGGCATGAAGGCGGCTCGGAGCCGGTCGCAGCACCCAAGACGCAGGACGAACAACCAGCCCCCGAAGCTGGTATCATCGAACCGGAAAAGCCGGCATCAAAACCAGTCACAACAGATGAGCGCCCTGCGCCGTCTGAAGAACCTGTTCCAGAGCAAGCTGAACCCGAACCTTTGGCGCCCTCTGCACCCGAAGCAACGGCAGAAGCCCCCAAAGAGGCGCCAGCAGGCGGCGGCAAGCGCGTGGCGATGATCATCATTTTAGTGCTGTTTCTTGCAGGGATCGGCGTTGGTGCCTTCGCCTATCTGAAACCTGCCGAGTTCAAGGCATTGATCGGGCAGGAACCCGCGAAAAAGTCAGTCGTAGCGCCCAAGCCGGGTAGACTACCTGTCGCGCCACCACCGGCACCGGCTACGCCAGCTGAAGAAGCGCCCGCCAGCCTGCCAGAAAGCCTGCCGGACACCGTTGAGGATAGCCCGGCTCTGGACGCAACCCGCGAACCATTACCCACACAACAATAATATTCAGGGCTGTTGATCCGCCGCGATCTGTCGGCTGGGATAACGGCTGACCCGGTCGATCTGCTCTGCTGCATGCCAAACAAGTAGCGCAGCCTCCGCAGGGCTTTCCGGGTCTGAATCATGCCGCAACTGCCAATAGGCCGTCCGCAGTGTTAGATAGGCCGTCATGTCATCTTCAAACAGATCCGGCACCGTGCTGATAGCGTTCAACTGTTTGGCGATGTGGGGCCGATATTTCGGCTGGTCGAGCAACAAGTGGCCCAACTCAACAAGTTTAAGCGCCGTTTGCTGCTGATAATAGGTTGGGTCGGGGGCAGCCTGACGCACCGAGCCAAGCGAAACAGGCGCCGCCGCAGTTTCGCGCAACGGCACAACATATGTGTCCTGGTATGATACCGGCGGCACCATGTACTGATACCCGACATAGACGGCCAGCGCACCGACAACAGCCCAACGAGCACCATTGAGGGCTGCCATCAAGGCCCGTTTCGCTGAGTCACTACTGCGCAGTCGGTTCGGCATGAAGCCCCTTTTTACCCGGCGCTTAGTCTACCCAGTTGGGGATACTTTCCTGTGCCAGGATTTCTTCATAGTCGGGCCGACGGCGCACAACGGCAAACTGGTCATCCTTGACCAGAACTTCCGGTGTCAGCGGACGTGTATTGTAGCTGGACGCCATGACCGCACCGTAAGCCCCTGCCGACATAATGGCCACAAGATCGCCTGCCTGCAACGGGCCAGATTCTCGGCTGGTGGCAAAGGTGTCGCCTGTTTCACAAACAGGGCCGACAAAATCCACAAGCTGCATGTCATCACCGGCATCCTCTTTCACAGGCTGGATGTGATGATAGGAGCCATAAAGCGACGGGCGCGCCAGGTCATTCATGGCGCCATCCAGAATGGCGAATGTCCGCTCGCCGGTTTCCTTCACATAGACAACCCTGGTCACCATGATGCCCGCGTTCCCCGCAATCATCCGGCCCGGCTCAAAGACAATCTGGCACCCCAAATCACCCACGGTACGGCGTACCACGTCGGCATAGGCATCCGGGTGCGGTGGCTCGGGGTCTTCGGGGTGGTAGGGAATGCCCAAACCACCACCCAAATCAACACGGGTGATGTTATGGCCATCTTCCCGTAACAAAGACACCAGTTCTGCCACGCGGACGAAGGCATCTTCCAGCGGCTGCAGGTCGGTCAGCTGCGAACCGATATGCACATCCACGCCTTCAATGCGGATGCCCGGCAGGGCGGCTGCACGCGCATAGATATCCCGCGCCTGTGTCCAGGGCAGGCCAAACTTGTTTTCGGACTTGCCGGTCGCAATCTTTTCATGCGTCTTGGCATCAACATCCGGGTTGATACGCAGGGCCACCGGGGCTTCTAGCACCATATCGACCGCCACCTGGTTGAGCAATTCAAGCTCAGGCTCTGATTCGACGTTGAACTGCAAAACACCAGCAGCAAGCGCCGCCCGCATTTCGTCCTCCGTCTTGCCAACGCCGGAAAACACAATCTTGCTAGCCGGGATGCCGGCCTTCATGGCGCGTGCCAGCTCGCCGCCAGAGACAATATCAGCCCCGGAGCCAAGGCTGGCCAGCGTGCGTAAGACGGCGATATTGCTGTTCGCCTTTACCGAATAGCAGACGACCGTATCCATCCCATCGAAGGCGCCGCTGAACACGGTGAAATGTCGTGTCAGAGTTGCAGTGGAATAGCAATAGAACGGCGTACCGACCTGTTCTGCCATCTCAGGGACGGGCATATCTTCTACATGAAGCACCCCGCCGACATAGTTGAAGTGATGCATCAGAGAAGCCCTTCAACAAATGCAACAGATGCATCCGGCGCGCTGCCCGGCGGGGGCATCAATGGCCCTTTGCGGCCACACCCTGCCACGGCCAGAACGCAGACCAACAATGAACAAACCAGAAGATTCCTCATGACAAACGCTCCCGATGCGCCGCAATGGAGGCGCGCACACCACTTGGGGCCGTGCCACCGAAGGACGACCGGCTGGCAACCGAGTTTTCGACGCTGAGCACGTCATAGATATCTGCCGTAATCTGCGGCTCCACGCCTTGCATATCCGCCAATGATAGCTCATGCAGCATGCAGCCCTGGTCTTCCGCCATCTTTACCAGTGTACCGGTAATGTGATGCGCATTGCGGAACGGAATGTCGGCCACCCGCACCAACCAGTCTGCAATATCAGTCGCCGTGGAAAAGCCGGAAGACGCAGCATCATGCAGGCGTTCGGTATTGAATGCCATGTCCCCAACCATGCCGGTAATGGCAGACAGACCCAATTGCAGCGAATCGAACGCGTCAAAGGCGGGTTCCTTGTCTTCCTGCATGTCCTTGGAATAGGCCAGTGGCAGGCCCTTGAGAACAATCAGCATTGTATTCAGCGAGCCGATGATGCGGCCAACCTTGGCGCGAACCAGCTCGGCGGCATCCGGGTTGCGCTTTTGCGGCATAATGGACGACCCGGTCGAAAAGGAATCGCTCAGCGAGATGAATCCAAACTGAGCGCTAGACCACACGACGAGTTCTTCCGAAAAACGCGACAGATGCATCGCCGCAATGGCACAGCAGGACAGGAACTCCGCCACGAAGTCACGGCTGGAGACGGCATCCATGCTGTTGGCCATGGGTGCATCAAACCCCAGCGCTGACGCTGTCGCATGCCGGTCAATGGGGAACGACGTGCCTGCGAGCGCGGCCGCTCCAAGCGGGCTTTCATTTAACCGCGTGCGGCAGTCGGCAAAGCGGGACTGGTCCCGCCGCGCCATTTCAACATAGGCGAGCAGGTGGTGCCCGACCGTAACCGGCTGGGCAGACTGCAAATGGGTAAAGCCGGGCATAATGGCATCGGCATGGGCTTCTGCCTGGTCCAAGAGCGTATTCTGGAAGGCTGTCAGCCCTGCATCAATCTGGTCGATGGCGTCCCGCGTCCAGAGGCGGAAATCCGTCGCCACCTGGTCATTCCGAGACCGGGCGGTGTGCAGGCGCCCGGCGGCATCGCCAATCAACTCCCGCAAGCGGGTTTCCACATGCATGTGGATGTCTTCCAGCGCCGGGTCCAGGGTTATTTCACCCCGTTCAAACTCACCAAGGATCTGGTCGAGCCCGGAGTCAATGGCCTGGCCATCTTCTTTCGACAGAATGTCGCTGGCCACAAGCATAGCGCAATGAGCCTTTGACCCGGCAATGTCCTGCCGGTACAACCGCTGATCAAAGCTGATCGAGGCGTTGATTTGCGCCATGATCTCTGCCGGGCCCTGGCCAAACCGGCCGCCCCACAACGCATTGGTTGCCTTATGATTCGTTTCGTTGTCACTCATGCTCGTCATACCCTTGCGCTGGCCACAATTGTGCCACGCAAACTGTCTCAATGGGTCCTTATTGCCCTAAGCGCCGGGTTATATGCCTCTTGCAGCCCCGAGGGCAACCCCGAGCCTGAGAATTCGGCACCCGAGACAATGCAGTCTGTTGCCGCAGAAGACGCTTTTTCACCCGATTCTGACTGGCCTTTGGCCATGCTGCGCAATGCGCCTGTGGCCTATCCGCCCAGCGCCTTCCTTGATGCCGACCTCCAGCCGGTATGGCTAAACGAGCGCAACGCGAAGCTGACCGTGTTGAATTTCTGGGCTACCTGGTGCGGCCCCTGCAAAGAAGAGATGCCGTCACTCGACGCCCTACAAGCCCGCTTTGACCCCAAGGACATCTATGTTCTGACCCTGTCGAATGACCGCAAGGGGCCTGAGGTGGTCCTGCCCTATTTTGAGAAGGCCGGGCTGACGCAGCTTAAGCCCTATTACGAAGAAAACCTCTCCCTCAGCCGGGTTATGGGCGTGCAAGGCTACCCAAACACCGTCGTGCTTGACCAAGAAGGGCGCGAGTTGGCACGAGTTGTAAAACCTGCTGACTGGAACGGACCCGAGGCCGTTGGCTTTTTAGAGAAGCTGTTGGCGCTGCAAAATTAGCGCCCACAACTAACGGGTCGGCACCGGCTGGTCGCCCGAATAGTCGTAAAAGCCTTTGCCGGATTTGCGACCCATCCAGCCCGCTTCCACATATTTCACCAAGAGTGGGCAGGGGCGATACTTAGAGTCGGCCAAACCATCATAGAGCACCTGCATGATCGACAGGCAGGTATCGAGCCCGATGAAATCGGCCAGCTCCAGCGGCCCCATGGGGTGATGCGCGCCCAGTTTCATGGCTGTATCAATCGCCTCGACCGTCCCGACCCCTTCATACAGCGTATAGACAGCCTCATTGATCATGGGGATCAACAGGCGGTTGACGATAAAGGCGGGGAAGTCTTCCGCATTAGTGGTAATTTTGCCCAACCCGTCGCAAAATTTACTGGCGTAGGCATAGGTGGCCTCTTCCGTGGCGATCCCCCTGATCAGCTCCACCAGTTCCATCATCGGCACCGGGTTCATGAAATGGATACCGATAAACTTGCCGGGCCGGTCGGTGGCTGCCGCCAGGCGGGTGATGGAAATGGATGACGTGTTGGAGGCCAGATAGGTTTCCGGCTTGAGGTGTGGGCAGAGTTCTTCGAAGACGCCAACTTTGGTGTCTTCATCTTCCGTGGCAGCCTCAATCACGAGGTCGCAATTGCCCAGCTCGGCCATGCTCCCCACTACAGAAATACGGCCCATGGCCGCATCCACTGCGTCGTCGGGGATCATTTTACGGATTGCCTGGCGCGTCAGATTTGCCTGAATACGCCCGAGGCCGTCTTCGGCAACGCCTGCGGCCTTGTCGAAGATCAGGACGTCATGACGAGCAAGGGCGCAGACATGTGCAATGCCTGCGCCCATTTGGCCTATGCCAATTATGCCGATTGTTTCGCTCATAGACACAGTCTAAGAGCGAGGCAGGTCTGTTAGTCAAGCGCCTTTTCGAGTTCCGGCACAGCCTGGAACAGGTCAGCAACAAGGCCGTAATCAGCAACCTGGAAGATCGGTGCTTCTTCGTCCTTATTGATGGCGACGATGACTTTAGAGTCTTTCATGCCGGCGAGATGCTGGATCGCGCCGGAAATGCCAACAGCGATATACAGCTCTGGGGCCACAATCTTACCGGTCTGGCCGACCTGGTAATCGTTGGGCATGAAGCCGGCATCAACAGCAGCGCGGGACGCGCCAACAGCTGCGCCGAGCTTGTCAGCAACAGCTTCAATCAGGGCGAAGTTTTCACCAGAACCCATACCGCGACCACCAGAAATCACGATGCTGGCAGCCGTCAGTTCCGGACGGTCGGAAACCGCCAGGTCTGCGCTGACAAAGCTGGAAATGCCGGGGTCGTCGGCTGCACCAACACTTTCAACAGCGCCAGAGCCACCTTCAGCAGCTGCGGCATCGAACGCCGTGCCACGAACGGTGAAGACCTTTTTGGCGTCGCTGGACTGGACCGTTGCCATGGCGTTACCAGCATAGATTGGACGGATGAATGTGTCCGGGCCTTCAACGCTGACAATGTCAGAAATCTGCGCAACGTCGAGCAGGGCTGCAACGCGGGGCATGATGTTCTTGCCAGACGTGGTGGCCGGGGCCAGCAAATTGTCGTAGTCGCCTGCAAGGGAAACCAGCAGCGGGGCAACAGCTTCGGCCAGCGGGTGGGCATAGGCTGCATCGTCAGCAACCAGCACCTTGCGGATACCGTCAACCTTGGCAGCAGCTTCGCCAACTGCACCACAGCCGGAACCGGCAACCAGAATGTCGACGTCGGCACCCATGTCGAGGGCGGCGGTGACAACGTTCAGCGTTGCGGCATTGAGTTCTTCATTGTTGTGTTCTGCGAGGACCAGGCTAGCCATTAGATCACTCCCGCTTCGTCTTTGAGTTTCTGGACGAGTTCTTCAACCGATTCGACAATGATGCCGGCTTCGCGCTTGGCGGGCTCAGCAACATACAGGGTTGTCAGGCGTGGCGTTACGTCAACGCCGTAGTCGCCAACCGTCTTGGTGTCGAGCGGCTTCTTCTTGGCCTTCATGATGTTAGGCAGCGTTGCATAACGCGGCTCATTCAGGCGCAAGTCAGTGGTCACTATAGCCGGCAGGTTAAGGGCAACTGTTTCCAGGCCACCATCAACCTCACGGGTAACTTCGACCTTGTCGCCAGCCAGCTTCACTTCGGAGGCAAACGTGCCCTGCGGCCAGCCAAGAAGGGCTGCCAGCATCTGGCCTGTCTGGTTGGAATCGTCATCGATTGCCTGCTTGCCGAGGATGACCAGGCCAGGCTGTTCTTCATCAACAACAGCCTTGAGCAGCTTGGCGACGACCAGCGGTTCCACGTCGCTGTCTTCTTCAATCAGGATTGCGCGGTCAGCACCCATAGCCAGGGCGGTGCGCAGTGTTTCTTGACACTGAGACGGGCCAATGGATACGGCGATTACTTCTTCCGCTTCACCGGATTCCTTCTTCTGCAGCGCCTCTTCAACGGCGATTTCGTCGAAGGGGTTCATGGACATTTTTACATTGGCGAGGTCAATGCCGGTATTGTCGGCTTTAACGCGTGCCTTCACGTTGTAGTCGATCACCCTTTTTACGGGCACGAGAATTTTCATGGGAATGCAGCTCCTGCAATTGTTTGCCCCTCTGAATGGGGCATTTGTGCGGGGCGAGAATTATACTACGGACATAGCGGTGTCAACGCTTGCGAAACCGCCCTTTCAATGCGCCTGAACAGACCGGAAATGTCAGCCCTAGCGATTGTCGCCAGGCACCCAGAGAACATCGGCCTGACCACCATCGTTCAGGAAGCGCCCCAGCACGAAAAGGTGGTCTGACAGGCGGTTAAGATACTTGATGGCAACCGGGTTGATTTCGGTCTGCTCGGCAACGGCAATGGCGTCGCGCTCTGCCCGGCGACAAATAGTGCGCGCCAGGTGCAAATGGGCCGATGCGGGCGAGCCACCCGGCAGCACGAAGGAATTGAGCGGCTCAAGCGACTCGTTCATCGAATCGATTTCCTGCTCCAGCCGGTCGACCTGCACTTGTTCAATGCGCAAGGCCCCTTCCATCTGCTCACTATGCGGCGTAGCCAGGTCTGCACCCAGGTCGAACAGGTCGTTCTGGATGCGAGACAGCATATCATCGGCATCACCGCTGGTGTGCAAACGCGCCAGACCAATGGTGGCATTGGTTTCATCAACCGTGCCATAGGCTTCAATGCGCGGGGCGTGCTTGGGCAGACGAGAACCGTCTACCAGCGACGTCTCCCCACCATCGCCACCTCGGGTGTATATCTTCGTCAGCTTGACCATGGGGTTACTCCACCGGGTCCGGGCCTAAGAGAACATCAACAGACCGATCATCAAAACAGCCACGAACTGGCTGACCACGCGGGCCACCATCAGCTTGTTGCCGTATTTTTCGTTGAATTCGCCACCCTTCGCCATGCCAATGACGCCGGTAAACAGAATGGCCAGCACCACCAACAGCGAAATGATGATCAGTATAATCCGCCAGTCCATGACCAGCCTCCCGGGATCAGTTCGATTCCATCAACCGTCGGGTAATGACCTCTGCCTGGATTTCCGCGGCCCCTTCAAAGATGTTGAGGATGCGGGCATCACACAGCACGCGGCTGATTGTGTATTCCTGAGCATAACCGTTACCGCCGTGAACCTGTAGGGCATTATCTGCACAGGCCCAGGCAACACGGGCACCCAGCAGCTTGGCCATGCCGGCTTCCAGGTCGCAGCGGAAGCCCTGGTCCTTCTGGCGGGCAGCATGATAGCTGAGCTGACGGGCGATCATGATTTCCACGACCATCCAGGCCAGTTTGCCAAAGACGCGGGGGAATTCATAAATCGGGCGCGAAAACTGGACGCGTTCCTGCGCATAGGTCAGGCCCAACTCCAGCGCACATTGGGCAACACCAATGGCGCGCGCAGCCGTCTGAATTCGCGCAGATTCGAACGTCGTCATCAGCTGCTTAAAGCCATTGCCTTCAGCCTGACCCAGCAGGTTTTCAGCCTTCACGTTGAATTCATCGAAGCCGAGTTCGTATTCCTTCATGCCACGATAGCCGAGCACTTCAATTTCACCGCCGGACATGCCTTCGGCGGGAAAATCCGTTTCTTCATTCATGCGCGGCTTTTCAGCCAGGAACATGGAGAGGCCGGAATAATTGTTCGTGTCCGGGTCCGTGCGGGCCAGCAGGGTCATCACATCAGCACGGGCGGCATGGGTGATCCATGTCTTGTTACCGGTGATCTTGTAAGTGTCGCCATCCTTGACGGCGCGGGTCCGCAGGCTACCAAGGTCGGAGCCAACGCCCGGTTCGGTAAACACAGCGGTCGGCAGAATTTCACCGGAAGCGATTTTCGGCAGCCATTGCTGTTTCTGCTCTTCCGTACCACCGTTCAGGATCAACTCTGCCGCAATTTCAGAGCGCGTGCCGAGCGAGCCAACACCGATATAACCACGGCTGAGTTCTTCAGAGACCACGCACATGGCCATCTTGCCCATGCCGAACCCGCCATATTCTTCCGGGATCGTCAGGCCGAAGACACCAAGGTCACCCATCTGCTGCACAACGTCGGCAGGAATCAATTCATCCTTGAGGTGCCATTCATGGGCTTCATCGATCACCTTTTCATCGGCAAAGCGATGGAATTGGTCGCGGATCATGTCCATGGTTTCATCAAGGCCGGTGTCACCGAAAGCACCGGTGGCCACCGAATCGGCGACTAACTCAGCAATACGCGCCCTCACGCCTTCTGTATTGCCGCCCAGACGCAGGGTCTTGACCGCCGGCAGCGCCAGGAAAGCATTGATTTCATCTTCATCAACGCCCAATTCGGCAATACGCAGGATTTCGCCTTGGCTCATGGGAATGCCACCGGCAATCTGCGCCAGATATTCACCACTTGCCGCCTGCAGGATCAGCTGTTCCAGCTCGCCATAGCGGCCTTCGGCTTCCAAATTGCGACCCCAGGCCAGCATGTGGCGCAGCGCCTCCACATAGGTGGTGAACCAGGCAAAGCCATGGGCCGGGTGCTGATGCGCCTGCAGCAGCTTACGGTCGACCCGACCATCGCGCACGATCAGGTCTGCCACCGCCATACGGACGGTGCCTGCCAGATTGTCAGTGGCGGTAACCGCCTCTTCACACAGGTCGAAAAGATTATCTAGGGTGATGGTCTCGGCGTTATCAGTCATCTTCTTTGCTCTTGCTTATGTGCCTGCGGCAGTATGGTTCTTTACGCGTCTCATCCTGCAGGGGATCAGAGCGCAGCGCCTGCTTCGATAGCTTCATCCAACGTGGTCATGCCCGGCTTGGCAGCGGACACCAGCACAGCCATGTTGCCCGGCAGATGTTCGTTGCGCCACATCTTCATGTGCGCTTCGGGAATTTCTGCCCACGGGAAGGCTTCCGACATGCAAGGGTCAATACGCTTTTCAATAACCATGCGGTTGGCTTCAGACGCCTGCTTGAGGTTAGCAAAGTGGCTACCCTGAATGCGCTTCTGGCGCATCCAGACAAAGCGGGCATCAAACGTCAAATTGTAACCCGTCGTACCGGCACAGAAGACAACCATGCCACCGCGCTTCACAACAAAGCAGCTGACCGGGAAGGTGGTTTCGCCGGGGTGCTCAAACACCATGTCGACGTCCACACCCTTGCCGGTGATGTCCCAGATGGCCTTGCCAAATTCGCGGACCTTCTTGGAATAGGCACCATACTGTTCGGCATCGCCCACTGGCGGCAATTGGCCCCAGCAGTCAAAGTCCTTGCGGTTGATGACGCCCTTGGCACCCAGGCCCATCACGAAGTCGCGCTTGGATTCATCAGAAATCACGCCAATCGCGTTGGCGCCGGCAGCCGCAATCAGCTGCACAGCCATGGAGCCGATACCACCAGAGGCACCCCAAACCAGAACGTTCTGGCCGGGCTTGAGGTCGTGCGGCATGTGGCCAAACAGCATGCGGTAGGAGGTCGCCAACGTCAGTGTGTAGCAAGCGGCTTCTTCCCAAGACAGGTGCTGCGGGCGCGGCATCAACTGGCGAGACTGAACGCGGGCAAACTGGGCGAAAGACCCATCGGGTGTTTCATAGCCCCAGATCTTCTGGGACGGGGAAAGCATAGGCTCGCCGCCGTTACATTCCTCATCGTCGCCATCGTCGCGGTTACAGTGAACCACCACTTCGTCACCCACCTTAAAGCGGGTAACCCGGGCGCCGACCTTGTAGACAATGCCAGACGCATCAGAACCAGCGATGTGATATTCAGCCTTGTGCACATCGAAGGCAGAAATCGGCGTGCCCAGTGAGGCCCATACACCGTTGTAGTTCACGCCAGCGGCCATCACCAGAACCAGCACTTCGTCATCTGCAATTTCGGGCGTGTCAACGACCTCGAGCTGCATAGCCTTGTCCGGGGCGCCTTCGCGCTCACGCCGGATGGCCCAGGCATGCATTTTAGGGGGCACGTGGCCGATGGGGGGAATCTCACCAACGCCGTAAAGGTCTTTTACTTCCTGGGTCGCCATGGGTTTCTCTCCTGCACGGGGGTGTCGCCTTTGGTCGGGCGATCTGTTTTACAGCGTGGCGTGTCTTATGATAGTCCGGGGGTGTGGTTCAACAGAAAACACAACAACCATGGCAAAGCGCTGCTGCTTTTGCTAATGACGCGCGTCAAATCAACCCCCGCCCCTGCGGCACCAAGACGGATAAAGCGCCAAGATGACACAGCAAAAAGACCGCCCCTGGCTGTTTCGGACCTATTCAGGTCATTCCTCTGCCCGTGCTTCCAACGAATTGTACAAGACCAATCTGGCCCGCGGCCAAACCGGTCTGTCGGTCGCTTTCGACCTGCCCACACAAACGGGCTACGATTCGGACCATGCGCTCGCCAAGGGCGAAGTCGGCAAGGTCGGCGTGCCCGTGGGGCATCTGGGCGACATGCGCACATTGTTTGACGGCATCCCGCTCGAGCAGATGAACACGTCCATGACGATCAACGCCACGGCGCCCTGGTTATTGGCGCTGTATATTGCCGCAGCTGAAGAACAGGGGGCTGACCGGTCCAAGCTGACCGGCACGGTCCAGAACGACATCATCAAGGAATATCTCTCCCGCGGGACGTATATCTTCCCACCGGCACCGAGCATGAAGCTGACAGGCGACGTCATCAGCTTCACTTATAAAGAACTACCCAAGTGGAACCCCACCAATGTGTGTTCCTACCACCTGCAGGAAGCAGGGGCCACGCCCGTGCAGGAACTGGCCTTTGCCCTGGCAACCGCCATGGCTGTGCTGGACGAAGTAAAGGCCTCTGGCCAGGTGCCCGATGCCGACTTTGCCAAGGTCGTTGGACGCATCAGCTTTTTTGTGAATGCCGGTGTGCGGTTTGTGACCGAGTTGTCGAAAATGCGGGCCTTTACCGAAATGTGGGACGACATCTGCCAGAACCGCTATGGCGTGGAAGACCCCAAATTACGACGCTTCCGCTATGGCGTGCAGGTGAACTCGCTAGGTCTGACAGAACAACAGCCCGAAAATAACGTCTACCGCATTCTGCTGGAAATGCTGGCCGTAACCCTGTCGAAGAATGCCCGCGCCCGTGCGGTGCAGCTGCCGGCCTGGAACGAAGCCCTTGGCCTGCCTCGCCCGTGGGACCAGCAATGGAGCCTGCGGATGCAGCAGGTGCTTGCCTTTGAGACAGATCTGCTGGAATATGGCGACATCTTTGATGGGTCTGTCGAGATCACCCGCAAGGTAGAAAGCCTGAAGGAAGAAGCACTGGCTGAGCTGGCCCGCATTGAAGAAATGGGCGGGGCCGTGGCTGCCATTGAAAATGCTTATCTGAAACAGCAGCTGGTCATCTCCAACACCGCGCGCATGGCCGCCATTGAAAGCGGCGAACAGACGCTCGTGGGCGTTAACGCCTATACAGATAGTGCCGATTCGCCACTGACGGCCACGGACGGCGATGCCATCCTGACCGTGGACGACTCAGCCGAAACAGACCAATTGACCATTCTGCAAGCCTGGCGCGACCAGCGCGACCAAAGTGCTGTTGATGCCGCCATTGCCGAGCTGAAAACAGCTGCCAGCGAAGGCCGCAACATTATGGAGCCTTCCATCGCGGCCGCCAAAGCAGGTGTCACCACCGGTGAATGGGGCCAGATATTGCGTGACACCTATGGTGAATATCGCGCGCCCACGGGCGTGGGCCATGGCTCTGCCGATAGCTCTGGCAATATGGACGAGGTGCGCGCGCTCGTCGATGAAGTGTCCAACCGCCTGGGCCGCCGCATCAAGGTATTGGTGGGCAAGCCGGGGCTGGATGGCCATTCCAACGGGGCAGAGCAGATCGCCGTGAAGGCGCGCGATGCCGGCATGGAAGTTGTCTATGAAGGCATTCGTCTCACACCCGCACAGATCGTGGGCGCTGCCCTTGAAGAAGGGGTTCACCTTGTGGGTCTTTCAATCCTGTCGGGCAGCCATGTCGCGCTGGTACAGGACGTGCTGACCCGCATGCGCGAGGCGGGCATTGGCCATATCCCCGTTATTGCAGGCGGCATCATTCCGCCCGACGACGCTGAGACACTGAAAGCCGCAGGCGCTGCCGCCATCTACACGCCAAAGGACTATCAGCTCGCTGACATCATGGCCGACATTGCCCGGCTGGTGGATGCCGAATTCCCGCAAGCAGCGGAGTAAACCAACACCCTTTCAAGAATATTTGCCACGCGGCACAACATCCCCTATATTATACGATGTAAATCATATGTAGACAGCAATGCCGAAGGGGAGACAGAGGCCATGGCTACCAAACTTGAAGACGCACCAGACCATATGCTCGGCAATGGCCGACCGGTCACCGAAGAACAGACCGTCACGGAACTGAAGGTAACTGGCAACATCCCGCCCGAGCTGGATGGTCGTTATGTCCGTGCGGGCGGCAACCAGAAGCAGGGCTATAGCGCCCACCCCTTCCTGGGAGATGGCATGATCCATGGCGTGCGCCTGCGCGACGGCAAGGCCGAATGGTACCGCAACCGCTGGGTTGAAACGCCCTTCATTACCAACCCGGACCTCAATGCCACCGACCCCGCTGTGATGATGGACATGAAGTCCTCCAAGGCCAACACCCATGTGCTGGGCCATGCGGGCAAGATTCTGGCGCTGGAAGAAGCCCACTTCCCCTATGAGCTGAATGCAGACCTGAGTACTGTTGGCGTAACAGACTTTGCGGGCAAGCTGCAGGGCCCGTTTACGGCGCATCCGAAGATCTGCCCCATCACCGGCGAGCTGATCGGCTTTGGCGCGTCCTTCATTCCGCCCAACCTGCGTTATCATCGCGTCTCTGCCGATGGCGAACTGGTGCAGTCAGAAGAAATCACCATCGGTGGTCCGGTGATGATGCATGACTTCAACATCACCGAGAATTACGTGATCTTCATGGACCTGCCTGCCGTGTTCGATATGAACATGGCCATGAGCGGCGACATGCCGATCCGTTGGGACGACGATTATCCCTCCCGTCTGGGTGTGATGCCGCGCGACGGCAATGACGCGCAGGTCAAATGGTTCGAGATCAACCCATGCTATGTGTTCCACCCGATGAACGCCTATGAAGAGGGCGACAAGATCATCCTCGACGTAGCGCGCTATGACTATATCTGGCGTGAATCCGCCATGGACTTCCCGCCCTCATCCATGTGGCGGTGGACCATCGACATGACCAGCGGCAAGGTGCACGAAGAACAGGTCGACGATCTGGGCGTGGAATTCCCCCGCGTTGCTGACGACAAGGTCGGCCAGAAGCACCGCTATGGCTACACCATGCGCATGAGCCCGAGCGACGACCCGACCCAGGCCGAAGGTGGCGTTCGCAAATATGACTGCGAAACCGGCGAGACGTCCGACATCCTTTATGGCAAGGGCCGCGTTGGTGGCGAGCCTGTCTTTGCTCCGTCGGCGAAGCACGGCAGCGAAGATGACGGCTATCTGATGACCTATGTCTATGATGCCGCCACCGACAGCAGCCAACTGGTGATTATGGATGCAGCCTCCATGGACAATGAGCCCGTGGCGGTTATTGACCTGCCGCGCATTCCCAGCGGGTTCCACGGCAGCTGGATTCCTTCATCTGTCGTAGCGTAGCGCTACACCTGAAATACGAGCGGCGGAGCTTCGCCTATCTGGCCTTTACCAGTCTGGCAAGCTCCGCCATTCATCATCTGTCCCCTGTACCGCTTTTTCAGCGTCATAGGCGTAGAGCCATGTCTGCTGTTTGGTGAAGCCACCGCCCGTCTGTTCACCAATGTTGCGGAAGCGGTTATTGCGCGCCTCCACCTCTGCCGGATCGTCAATATGATACCAGCCCTGGGCATTGCGGGAATGCTGCACCATTCGTGTAGCCCGGTCGTGACGCAGGCCTTCAAACTTGCCCAAAGCCGCTTGCACGTCCTCCGGGCTATCTGACAGACAGCGACCCAACACCCATGCATCCTCAACACTTTGGACCGCCCCCTGCGCGTGATACGGCAACATGGCGTGGGCGGCATCGCCCATCACGGCAATATGCCCTTGGGTCCAGTGACCCAAAGGTTGGCGGTCGTATAATGCTGTCACAAAGAGTGAGTCTGTTGCGTCAATGATCTGCTTTGGTAGGTCGTACCAGCCTTCAAAGGCTCGCAGCACTTCATCCTTGCTGGCAGTCTGAGACCAGGACTCGCGTTTTTCATCTTCTGTCTGGCCCAGCGCCAGCCAGTTCAACTCGCGGCCACCGGCAACATAGTAAAAGACAAAGGACAGGCGAGGTCCCATCACGATGTAGGACGACACGGGGATGTCCAGATGCGCCAATTTGTCGGCGGGCACAATGCCTCGCCAGGCCACATAGCCTGATGGCCGCATTTCATCGGGCCGGAAGATACGCTCCCGGACAAGCGAATGAATACCGTCTGCCCCGATGAGCACATCACCTTTGTGCCGGGTGCCGTCAGCGGAGACAGCCCAAACACCTTCGGCATCCTGCCCAATTTCAGCGACCTGCACATTCATCTGCACGCGGTCCATGTTCAGCCGGTTGGTGAGCGAGGCGATCAGGTCACGCCGGTGTGCATGGTAATAGGCCGCCCCGAATGTTTCTTTCACCATGGGCATCAGTGGCGTGCGCAGGACAATCTCGCCCGTGTCCCAAGACACCATCTTGTGGCAATCGGGCTCTGTCACATAGGTGGGCAGGTCTGCCCCCAGGCCCAACTGTTCCAAGATTCGCACCCCATTGGGGCTCAGCTGAATGCCTGCGCCCACGTCGCCAAATTCACTGGCCTGCTCCAACACCACATAGTCGAGCCCCAATTGCTCTAATGTCAGCGCCAGGGCCGACCCGCCAATACCTGCACCAATGATGATAACCCGCATGAGCTACTCCCTCCATCCCGCTATCATCATAGCCGGGTGCGGGACAATTTGAGCAAACAATTGCGCTGGCCGCCAAAAAGGCTCTAGGCTGCAGGCACCTCATTTCAACGATCCAGGCGCCTCCATGAAAATTGCTTCCCTGCCCGCCCCGCTTGCGAGCCGCCTGATCTTTGCCTTTGGTTTTGGCTTCCTACTGTCGATGTTTACACGCTCGGCCTCCAATGTACTCAAACAACCCATGCAGGCAGAGCTGATGATGGGTGAAGAAGCCATCAGCCTGGCGCTCGGCACCTCCTTCTTCATCGCCTTTGCCGTGATGCAATTGCCCGTCGGCGTGCTGTTGGACCGTTACGACCCCCGCAAAGTCAATGCGGGCCTTATGCTAGTCGCAGCCGGTGGTGCGGTGACCATGGCCTTCAGCAACGAAGCCTATTGGCTCATGGTCGGCCGGGTAATGATGGGCGCGGGCTTTGCCGCTGGCATGATGGGGTCCCTGAAAGTCTATTCGCTGTGGTTCCCGCAAGACCGCCTGCCGACCATGAATTCCATCCAGTTCATGATTGGCGTCGTTGGTGCGCTTTCGGCGACCAAGCCGACGCAGATGCTGCTGAATTATCTGGACTGGCGCGAGTTTTACCTGCTGTTTGGCGGGTTGACGGTGCTGGCTGCGATAATTCTGGTCACGGTCGCCCCTCGCCATGACACGCCGCCCAATGGGGAGACATTGGCCAAGCAGATCGGTGGTATTAAGCGCATCTATACCGATGCCCATTTCTGGCGCATTGCGCCATGGATTTTCCTGTCGGTCGGCGTCTCGCAGGGACTGGGCACGCTTTATGTGCTGCCATACCTGACCGAAGTGGCGAATTTTACCCGCGGTGATGCAGCCACCTCGCTGATGCTTGTCTCCGGCGTCACCATCATCAATTTCGCATTGCTGGGCCCCTTTGCCGAATTCTTGGCCCGAAAAGGGTTTGATTATATGACCCTGCCCGTTGCGGGGTTGATAATCTCTATGGTGCTGTTATGCCTGCTGACCTTGCAGGTTCAGTTCGCCGTACTGCCGATCTGGATGTTCTGGTCGATGACGGTAGGCGTCACCACATTGATTTTTGCGGGCATGACAAAAGCCTTTCCGACAGACCTGATGGGCCGGGTCTACACCGCTTTTAACCTGCTGGGCTTCCTGTTTACCGCCGTGGTGCAATGGTTGATCGGCCGGGTGCTCGACCTGTACCCCCGCACGGCAGATGGGGCAGCGGCAGCAGAAGGCTACCAGACGGCCTTTGCCATTCTACTTGGCATTCAGGTCGCTGGCATGGTGTGGTATTTCTGGGCCAGACGCAGCGGCTTTGGTGCTACGACCATGGTGGAGAAAGACACACAAAATGGCTGATGGCCAATCAGCAAATATGGATGAACAGGCGCTGTTCAGCGGCACCCAGGAAGTTGCCCCCGATCGCCGTTTTGACATGGCCAAACTACAGGCCTTCATGGAAGAGCATGTAGACGGCTTTTCCGGCACGGTAGAAGCACGCGAGTTCAGAGGCGGACAGTCCAACCCCACCTATGCGCTGACCGCCGGCGGCAAACGCTATGTGATGCGCCGCAAACCACCGGGGGTGCTGGCCAAATCTGCCCATGCCGTAGACCGCGAATTTCGGGTGATGTCTGCGCTGGGCGACACTGACGTGCCCGTGCCCAAGACCTACGCCCTTTGCACCGATGAAAGCGTGATCGGCACATGGTTTTACATTATGGACCACGTAGAAGGACGAATCATCTGGGGCAATGAAATGCCCGACTCCGACCCGGAGGAACGCGCTGCTGTTTATGAGTCCATGATCAAGACCATGGCCAAGCTGCATGCGGTCGACCATGTCGCCGTGGGGCTGGAAACTTATGGCAAGCCAACAGACTATGTAGCCCGGACGCTTAATCGTTTTATTAGCCAGTATCAGGAACCGGAGACAATGAAAATTCCGGAGATGGACCAACTGGCTGAATGGCTACCCGCCAATATCCCGGCCGACGTGCCGCCTTCGATTGTACATGGCGACTTCAAACTGGCTAATCTGGTGCTGCACCCGACAGAGCCAGAGGTCATCGCCATTCTGGATTGGGAGCTGTCGACCATCGGCAACCCCTATGCAGACCTCGCCTGCCATTGCCTGCCCTATCACTATGGCCCGGACATTGAAGGGGGCATGCGCGACATTGACCGGGCGGCCATGGGCATCCCGGATGAAGATGCGCATGTGGCAGCCTATTGCCGCCATGCCGGGTTGAGCGAAGTGCCGGACTGGTTCTATTACATGGCTTTTATGCTGTTCCGCCATGCGGCCATTTCACTGGGCATTTTGCGGCGGGCAGAAGAAGGCACAGCGGCCAGTGAGCACGCCCGTAAAATGGGCCTGCGTGCCTACCCCATGTCGGCGGCTGCGATGGCGATTGTTGATACAATGAAATAATCGCCCCTGACTTTTCCCGTTACAGCCAAAGACTATGTGCCTATAGTCTTGCCGAATTGGCGTGGTCGCCAAAACGAATCAACTCGCCTGCCCAGAAGTATGTGGGTCGGCCAAACGGGGAACGAAAATGGATTTTACAATTCCTGAAGATATCCAGACCAAACTGGATGAACTTGATGCCTTCATCGAGAAGGAAATCAAACCACTGCAGGCGCAGGACGATAACGAACGCTTTTTCGACCATCGTCGTGAGAACAGCCGCACGGACTGGGACAATGATGGCCAGCCCAATGAAGAATGGGAAGAGCTGCTGCGCGAAATGCGTCGCCGGGCCGATGCTGCCGGTCACCTGCGTTATGCCCTGCCGAAGGAAGTTGGCGGCTCCGCTGGCTCGAACCTGGGCATGGCCATTATCCGCGACCATTTGGCCGCCAAGGGCCTGGGCCTGCATAACGACTTGCAAAACGAGTCGTCCATCGTCGGTAACTTCCCGTTCGTGCACATGCTGATGAATTTCGCCAGCGACGAACACAAGGAACAATTCCTGGAGCCGAGCATTCAGGGTAAAGCCCGTGTCGCCTTCGGCCTGACAGAACCGAACCACGGGTCTGACGCCACCTGGATGGAAACAAATGCCGTGCGCGATGGCGACGACTGGATCATCAATGGCGAGAAAATGTGGAACACCGGCCTGCACGCCGCCACCCATGACATGATCTACGCCCGCACATCCGGCAAGGACGGCGATGCCAATGGCATTACCTGCTTCTTCGTGCCGACCGACGCGCCAGGCTTCAAGGTTGAACGCTTTGTGTGGACCTTCAACATGCCCACCGACCACGCGCATGTATCGTTGAAGAATGTACGCGTGCCGAACTCCGCCATCTTCGGTGAAGAAGGACAAGGTCTGGCTGTTGCCCAGACCTTCCTGCATGAAAACCGCATTCGTCAGGCTGCCTCAGGCGTGGGTGTTGCAGATTACTGCATTCGTGAAAGCGTGGAATATGCCCGTAACCGTAAGGTCTTCGGCGAACCCATCGCCATGAAACAGGCCATTCAGTTCCCGCTGGCAGAGCTGGCCACCGAATGTGAAATGACCCGCTGGCTGGTGCGCAAAACCGCCTGGGAATTGGACAAGAAGAACCACATGCAGGTGTCTGACGCTGTATCCATGTGTAACTATCGTGGTAACCGCCTGGCCTGTAACGCAGCGGACCAGGCCATCCAGACTCATGGCGGCATGGGCTATTCGCGTGAAAAGCCGTTCGAGCACATTTACCGCCACCACCGCCGCTACCGGATTACCGAAGGGTCGGAGGAAATCCAGATCCGCAAGGTTGCCGGGCATCTGTTCGGCATTCAGGGCCCGAACAAGCGGCCCATGTAGTCGACTGAACGAGGAACCGAATGATGAGCGTGGCGGTCAGTGATTTTGAACACACACTTTTCGATGTGTCAGACCACGTCGCCACGATCACCCTTAACCGGCCCGAGGTTCACAACGGGTTGAACCGCCGGGCCTATGACGAGCTGGAATCTTCATTCCTGCTCGCTCATGACGACTCCGAGATTCGCTGCGTCATCATTACCGGGGCGGGCAAAAGCTTCTGCTCTGGTGATGATGTCCGCGCGATTATGACCGGGGATGAACGCGAAGACAGTGTTAACCGGCTTAACGCGGTAAAGCCAAAACCCACACCTGCTGCCAGCGCCATCATTGAATGTTCCAAACCAGTGATTGCTGCCGTCAATGGTGCTGCCGTTGGCTGGGGCATGGACCTCTCGCTGATGTGCGACATGCGCATAGCCTCTGACCGCGCCCGGTTTGGTGAGCTGTTCGTCAAACGTGGGCTGGTGACAGATTTGGGCGGGCTGACACGCCTGCCGCTGGTTGTCGGCGTCCAGAAAGCCTCAGAACTTCTCTTCACCGGCGACATCATCGACGCGGCAGAGGCCGAGCGCATTGGCCTGACACTCAAAACCG
>JAURPT010000024.1 GCA_030836535.1 Alphaproteobacteria bacterium | reverse complement strand
TTGAACTGGATGAAGCTATCCAGAAAGCAGCTGATCGCGTTGCCAAAGAGCGCGAAAAGGCTGGCCTGCCACCCTTGGGTGAAGAAGAAGAGACAAATGAGTCTGATCTGGGCACCGTACCACAGCCCGATATCTGGTCGACACCTGCCTCAGAAGACTAGCTCAGTATAAATTGCATAAGAAAAGGCCTGCTGATTATTCAACAGGCCTTTTTTTGCCTCAGTGCAGCTAATGTAAGAGCTGCGAGATTTCATCCCGTATTCGCAATTTCTCGCGCTTCAGGTCGCTGATACGCGACTGGTCCGGGTTAGGTCGATGCCATTCCTGCTCAATCTTTTTCTCCAGGCCTTCGTGTTTGGCTTCAAGCGAGCGCAGGCGCGGTTCGACATTCATGGCATTCTCCAATTGTTGCTAACTTACCCATTAAAGCATGAAATCTCCTGAACCCCAGAAAAATGATCCCGCAGAATACAGCACGGCCAAAACAACCCTGCCTCCAAACAGATAGGGCTTCAGCACATTGCAACAAAGCCTTCGGTTTAAGGGTACTGACACGCTCAAAATAGCTGCGACTCGGGCCTTGATCGACGTGCCGACCTTTCTTGAACCTGTGGCAAAGGGCAGTATAATGGCCCGCTTTTCCGGCACAGGCCGATGTAGCAGCAGGGTCAGGACATGACAGAGAGCAACCCCCAGGTGGGGATCATCATGGGTAGCCAGTCTGACTGGGAAACCATGAAAGAAGCAGCGCTTATTCTCGAAGCGCTCGGTGTGCCGTTCGAAAGCCGCATTGTCTCTGCGCATCGCACGCCAGACCGCATGGCCGACTACGCCAAAACGGCCTGTGACCGCGGCCTCAAGGCTATTATCGCTGGCGCCGGGGGCGCAGCCCACCTGCCTGGCATGACGGCATCCATGACCACCCTGCCCGTTTTTGGCGTGCCCGTTGAAAGCCGCGCCCTGTCCGGCATGGACAGTCTGCTTTCTATCGTACAGATGCCCGGCGGCATACCCGTGGGAACGCTGGCAATCGGCAAGGCCGGCGCCAAGAATGCAGGCCTGATGGCCGCCTCGATTGTGGCCCTGCTCGACGATGATGTTGCCAAGTCGCTTGCGGACTGGCGGCAGACCCAGACAGAATCAATTGCCCTTGAGCCCAAGGATTAGTGCCAGCGGAACTGGCCCCAGGAGTTAGCGTTTCATGATCGTCTCACCCGGCGCAACAATCGGCATTATTGGTGGTGGCCAGCTGGGCCGCATGCTCACCCAGGCTGCGCACAAGCTGGGGTACAGGGTCTGCATCCTGACGCCGGAAGAAAACAGTCCTGCCGGCCAGATCGCCGATGAAACCATCATTGCGGCCTATAAGCGCGAAGACGCGCTGGACGAATTGGCTGAAAAATGCGGCGTCATTACCTATGAATTCGAGAATGTCCCGGTTCACGCGGCCCGTTATCTGGCCCGCGATCATCTGGTGCGCCCCAATCCTGAAGCACTGCGCGTCAGCCAAAACCGGCTGGACGAAAAGTCTTTCCTGAACCGCAACGGTGTACCGACCACCATTTTTGCCGCCATCAACCAACTGGACGACCTGAACGGTCAGGGTGTGATTATGGGCATGCCCTGCGTGCTCAAGACACAACGGGGCGGCTATGACGGCAAGGGCCAAGTGATTGTGCGGGACGCCAAGGAACTGGTTCCCGGTTGGGTAGAGCTGATGCGGCAGCCATCAATCCTGGAATCCTTTGTCCCATTCACACATGAGCTGTCGATCATTTGTGCGCGGGGCCTGAACGGCTCCATGGCCTTCTACCCGCTCGCCGAGAACGACCACCAGAACCACATTCTGCACACGTCAACCGTCCCTGCAGACGTCAACGACATGATGACCATGCGCGCACAGGACATGGCCCGAAAAATCGCAGAAGGGCTGGATTATGTCGGCGTCCTGGCCGTTGAACTGTTTGAGACTGAAGATGGCTCCCTGCTCGTCAACGAAATAGCACCCCGGGTGCACAATTCCGGTCATTGGAGCATTGAAGCCAGCCAGACCAGCCAGTTCGAAAACCATATCCGCGCTATCTGCGGCCTGCCGCTGGGGCCAACGACCCTGAAGCACAAGGCCGTTATGACCAACCTCATTGGCGACGACATTCACCAGTCCGATGACATTGCCGCGCGCGACAACACCTTTGTGCATGACTATGGCAAAGAAGAAGCGCGCCCCGGCCGCAAGATGGGCCACTTCACCACGCTGCTGGATTGAGCCTGACTTTAGGGGCGCATCCGATTCGCCACGCCATAACGCAAGCGAGACAGCGCGCTGAGAATTGACGGACGACCTTCCGGGTTGCAGGCGCTATTCATCCGCGCCTTGGCTTTCTCAATTTTCATGACATCGTCAATCCGTCGCTCAAGAAAGGCGTGGGTTTCGGCATAGTCTTCTGACTCATCACCCAACCAGAACAGAACGGTCGACGACAGCACACCACCCAGCGTCAGCCGTTTGGTGTAGAAGTTAAAGTCTGTGGACGTATCACCAATGGCCCGCCAAATCTTGTCCACCGTTCCAGCAACGCAATTGGCCCCTGCAGCTGCATGTTGCGGCAGCGCCATAAAGGCTATGGCCCGACGCTCTGCCTCCCGCAGCGGCGCCAACACGTCAAGACGGGCTTCAACAGCAGCGGTGATCTTGTCGCGGATACGCATGTCGTCCAACGGCAAATCGGCTATCTTGGCCAACATCAGCGAATCAACGTGGTGCACAAAGCCAACCACCATGTCCTGGACAGTCGGGAACGCGAGCTGCGCTTTGCCCTCCTCTATCCCGGCATCTTGTGCCGCGCGACGCAAGGTTGCCTTGCTCCAGCCGTCAAACGCTACATTGGGTATGGCTGCAGCCAATATTTGCGCGCGGGTTTCTGCCAGATGGTCGCTCTGTTGATCCTGTGTCATAGGCTGTATATGGCCCCAAAATACTTGCAGGTAAAGGGGGCATCAGCCCTTCACAACGGTAAAAAGGTCTGCTATGAAGTCCGCCCAACGCGACCCAGGGGGTTTGCGAAACAGTTTTTATGCGCCAAATCTGGTGGGCAAGACACCACCCGGCGAGAGGAAAATAGGAGATAACGTGCAGGTATCTGTCCGCGATAACAATGTCGACCAGGCCCTTCGGGCGCTGAAAAAGAAAATGCAGCGCGAAGGCATCTATCGGGAAATGAAGCTGCGTCGGTTCTACGAAAAGCCGTCTGAAAAGCGTGCTCGTGAACATGCAACGGCTATCCGCCGCGCCCGTAAGCTGGAACGCAAACGCGCAGAGCGTGACGGCACCCGCTAGGGACTGCCTGCACCGGGGACAACCCCCGCAAGAAAGCCGCCCTTCGAGGCGGCTTTTGTTTTGCCCACTAGCCGCGCATACAGCGTCAAAACCCAACCCCAAAAAAAAGGGCCGCCCGATGGGCGGCCCTTAATGTGTGGTCTGTCGAGCGCGCTAAAGCGCTTTGACGATATCTTCCACCATCTTCTTGGCGTCAGCAAACAACATCATGGTGTTGTCTTCGAAGAAGAGCGGGTTGTGAATACCTGCATAACCAGAGGCCAGCGAGCGCTTGATGAACAGAACCGTACCGGCATTCTCAACGTCGAGAACCGGCATGCCGAAGATCGGGCTGGTCGGGTCTGTCTTGGCCGCCGGGTTAGTCACGTCATTCGCACCAATCACCAGCACAACATCAGTCTGCGAGAATTCAGAGTTGATGTCTTCCAGCTCATAAACGTCGTCGTAAGAGACATTGGCTTCAGCCAGCAGCACATTCATATGACCAGGCATACGACCGGCTACCGGGTGAATAGCAAACTTCACGGAGACACCCTTGGCCTGCAATTCGTCTGTCAGCTCGCGAATGGCGTGCTGCGCCTGGGCCACAGCCATGCCGTAACCGGGTACGATGATCAGTGAACCAGCGCTCTTGAGTACGAAGGCTGCATCATCAGCATTACCCTGCTTAACGGGGCGGGTTTCAACTTCACCGCCTGCGCCTTCAGCAACTTCACCACCGAAGCCACCCAGCATCACGCTGATGAAGGAGCGGTTCATAGCTTTACACATGATGTAGGACAGGATCGCACCGGAAGAACCCACCATGGCACCCGTGATGATCAACGCCGTATTACCGAGCGTGAAGCCCACAATGGCGCCGGCAAAACCGGAATAAGAGTTCAGAATCGCGATCACCACCGGCATGTCAGCACCGCCAATGGGAATAATCAGCGTAATACCCATCAGGAAGGCCAGGGCGGTTACGGCCCAGAACCAGGTGGCATCGCCCGTTACAACGAACATGCCGATCATGACCAGCGCTGCAATGGTCAGAAGGGCGTTCAGCGGATGCTGGCCCTTAAAGACAATCGGCGCCCCAGAGATCACACCCTGCAGCTTGCCTGCCGCAATGACAGAGCCAGAGAAGGTAATGGCACCAACAATAACGCCCAGCGAGGTTTCAATGCTTGAACCCATGCTGATGGCATTTGTAGCTACATCAACAATGTTGAAGTCGGCAGGCGACAGCACAGCAGCAACAGAAACCAGAACGGCGGACATACCACCGAATGAGTTCAGCATACCAACGGTCTGTGGCATGTCCGTCATCGGCACGCGCGTTGCCAACAGGGCACCAATACCACCACCAAGAGCGATACCGCCGGCGATCATGCCAATGGTCAGCGGGTCAGTGAATTCGCCAAGGCCAACAATTGTGACGATGATGGCGATACCCATACCGATCATGCCGAGAACGTTACCCGTACGGGCTGTTTCCGGCGAGGAAAGACCCCGGACACTCAGAATGAAGAGCACACCGGAGATCAGATAGAGAATTGCTTCGATATTTGCGTCCATGGTCCTGCTCTAATTCTTCTTCTTGTACATGGCGAGCATGCGCTGGGTGACCATGAAGCCACCGAATATGTTGATGGACGCGAGCGTCAGCGCGATGGTTCCAAGGATTTTGGACCCCATAGAGGCGCCCTGCGCCAAATCCACACCCACTGCAATCAGCGCGCCAATGACGACCACGCCAGAGATGGCGTTGGATACTGACATCAGCGGCGTATGAAGGGCAGGCGTCACGCTCCACACAACGTAATAGCCAACAAACAGGGCCAGCACGAACAGTGAGACCCTGAAGATAAACGGATCAACACCCTGGCCCATGATCTGGGCAACAGCTTCCATTTCCATGATTACTCTCCTGCACCAGCGAATTGCGGGTGAACAATGTTGCCGTCAGACGTCAGCAGAATGCCGGTGACGGTTTCATCTTCCATATCGAAGGCAAATTCCTTGCTTTCGCCATCAACATGCGGCGACAGGAAGTTTACCAGGTTGCGGGCGTAAAGGCTGGACGCATCCACGGCCAAGCGGCTCGGGACGTTCAGATAGCCAATGATGGTGACGCCATTATGGTCAATGGTTTCACCCGGCACCGTCAATTCGCAGTTGCCGCCGGTTTCAGCAGCCATATCGAAAATGACAGAGCCAGCCCGCATGCTTTCAACCATCTCTTTAGAGATCAGCTGCGGGGCTGGGCGACCCGGGATCAACGCTGTACAAATGGCGATATCCTGGGTTGCTAGGGTCGAGGCGACAAGTTCAGCCTGCTTGGCTTTGTATTCGTCGCTCATTTCCTTGGCGTAACCGCCAGCGGTCTCGGCTTCTTCGGTTTCTTCGCTTTCAACCATCACGAATTTACCGCCGAGCGATTCGACCTGCTCTTTGGCAACCGGGCGAACGTCTGTTGCGCTCACAATGGCACCCATGCGTTTGGCTGTTGCAATGGCCTGCAGACCCGCAACACCAGCACCCATGACCATGACACGGGCCGGGGCAACAGTACCCGCAGCTGTCATCATCATCGGCATGGCACGGCCAAATGTATTGGCGGAATCAACCACGGCTTTGTAGCCCGCCAGGTTCGACTGGGAGCTGAGCACATCCATGCTCTGCGCGCGCGAGATACGTGGCATCAGTTCCATGGCCATAGCTTTCACGCCAGCCTTGGCATAGGCCTCCAACGCATCGGGCGTTGTATAAGGTGACAGCATGGCCAGCAGGTAGGCGCCCTGTTTCATCAGTGCCAATTCGTCAATGTCGCCCTCGCCAGCCAGAAGCGGGCGCTGAACTTTCATGACGATATCTGCATCACCAGCAGTGGCAGCAGCGTCAGCGCCAATGCTGGCGCCGGCATCTGTGTAATCCTGATCGGAGAGAGAAGAACCGGCACCAGCCCCTGTTTCAACGACAACATCAAAACCGAGGTCGACGAGCTTCTTGACGGAGTCTGGCGTTGCCGCGACCCGACGCTCGTTTTCCCGGCGTTCTTTGAGTATGGCGATCTTCATGATCTGCTTTCTTTACCTTCCAAAGGTGATTTACAGCGGAAATTTGGCCGCACTATAGAGAGCGCAAGCCCGCTAGGCAACCACGCGGATTCCTCGCGCCTCTTGTCAGCTCTGCCAGCCATCGCATCCCCGGGCGTGGGGAAGTGTTTGACCTGCCCATATCATTCTGAGAGGCTTTGCCTCAATTAATTGGAGAGGATTAATCAAGATGAAAACCAGAAGTTTTTTTGCCGCAGCACTCGTCGCAGCTGGCCTGACGGCACAGCCAGCCGTCGCCGCTGATGAAGAGCACATTTGTGGTTTCTACGGTTCTATTGCCTATGTCGTGGCTGAATATATGCTGCCGTTACGCCTGCAGGATGTTGTCAATATGATGACAGGGAAGGACCCCTCCATTTCCGCGGGCCTGGCAACCTCCATGTTAAATGCGGCAAGCGCGAACCAAGTGCTGGCCATCGCACAGCTGAAAGCTGAAGATGGTGAGCTTTTTGGGGAAGCCGCAGGGTCTACGTCCTTCCAGCTGCTCCTGAGTGGACAGGCCAGTTCCCCACAGGAACTACAACAGATTCTGCAAGGTCACTGCCTGAATGTTGGTTATCAGACCATTATCGACAACCAACGCAGGGCCAATGCAGCAGGTGCGGCAAACACGCCTCAATAGGCAAGCACCCTGCTCTAATCCAACGCCTCCAGTTCATCAATAAATGAACTGATCATCGACAGGCCCCGCTTCCAGAAGGCGGGGTCAGTTGCATCGAGCCCGAAGGGTGCAAGAAGTTCCTTATGACGCTTGGTGCCGCCAGCCCGTAACAGATCGAAATACTTCTCCACAAATCCGTCGGGCTGTTCTTCGTAAACTGCATAGAGCGAGTTCACCAGACAATCGCCGAAGGCATAGGCATAGACATAGAACGGTGAATGGATGAAGTGCGGGATATAGACCCAAAAGTTCTCATATTCCTTTGGCAGGTCAATCGCCGGGCCCAGGCTTTCGCGCTGCACATCCATCCAGATCTCGGCCAATTGGTCCGGCGTCAGCTCGCCCTGCCGCCGCGTGTTATGCACACGGGCTTCAAAGCAGTGGAAGGCGATCTGCCGCACGACCGTGTTGATCATGTCTTCGACCTTGCCCGCGATCATGACCTTGCGCCGAGTTGAGTCTTGTTCCTGCGCCAGCAGCGCCCGAAAGGTCAACATCTCGCCAAAGACACTGGCTGTTTCAGCAAGCGTCAGTGGCGTTGATGCCATCAGCGCACCCTGCGGGGCCGCCAGCACCTGGTGCACACCATGACCCAGCTCATGGGCCAGTGTCATGACATCGCGCGTCCGACCCTGATAATTGGTCAGGATATAGGGATGCACCGACGGCACAGTTGAATGGGAAAAGGCGCCACCCTGTTTGCCAGGACGAACTTCCGCATCAATACAGCCTTCATCAAAGAAACGCT
>JAURPT010000023.1 GCA_030836535.1 Alphaproteobacteria bacterium | reverse complement strand
TCATCTCGTCGACAGCCTGCTCCAGATAGTAAATTCTCTTTTCGTGCACGCCTATTTTCGGCCCCTCAAAATTTGGTGCCTGATAGGAATGCTGGATGTGTTCCATGTTCCAAGTGTCTTCGTCCAATACCTGATCAAAATAGTCTTGGTACGTTTCGCGTTGGTCTTCCGGCATATCATCTGGCTGGACCGTCCAGGTAACGATCTTGGTATAGTTCACATCCACCGGCCAGAATTCCATGAGCGTGAACCCGGTTTGACCAGCTGGCACCAACAGGTTGGGGAAAATATTGTAGGAAACACTCGCCTCACCCCGGAAGCCAAAGGCCTCGTCCTGCCCTTCATTATCCGGGCGAATCTTGGCCGGGTCGTTCCAGTCCGGGTTCGGCACGATCATACGAGAATGGCCATGTTCGTAGAAATTGGAAACAGTCCCCCGGTGGTTGAGCGACAACCCCACTGATTCCGGATGCACCGTGCCGATATGATACACTTCGATGAAGGCCTCGATGGTTGCACGCCAGTTGCAGGCAACGACCCGCTCACGACGATGAGAGGGCCGCAGGTTTTCTACCCATGCAAAATCTTCATCAACAGGGCCTAACCATGTTTTCAGGTCCGGCGCATCTGCAGACAGATTGATAAATACATAGCCACGCCACACCTCGCAACGAACGGCATCCAGGCTGCAGTCTTCCAGTTCAGGGTCATTGGAAAAGTCGCGCGCATCGGGCATGACAACCAGCTTGCCCTCAAGGTCATATGTCCAGCTATGGAACTGGCACACGAGATGGTCGACCTTGCCCTGCCGATCACGAATAACGGTCGCACCGCGATGACGGCAGGTATTGTATAAGGCGCGCATGCAGCCGTCTTGCCCCCGTACGACGACGATTTCAGCCCGCCCAATATTATCATAAACCTTGAACGAGCCGCCTTCTGGGAATTCCCACATCGTGCCGACAAACAACCATGACCGGTCGAAAATGTGTTCTTGCTCAAGCGCGAAGAAGTCTGGGTCTGTGTAGCGCGCTACTGGGATTCGCGGCAGGTTCGGGAAATCCTCCGGCGGCGCATTGCGACTGAATTCTTCATCCACTGCCTTACGCAGGCGTTCAATGGTTAGCGCATCCATCAACTGTCCCCCAATTATCCCCTGAGCAGCTTCGTGAATCAGGGGGCATTCTTTTTCACAAGCAATAATTTAAACATGTTCAATTCATTGTCAACGTCGAAAGATTGGCTGAGACAATAAAGTTGAACATGCTTTAAATATCTGGAATACAATGAACGAAATATGAGTAAGTCAAGCCCATGGCAACACGACAAACCAGCAGTCGCGGCCGAAGCCGTGCCGACGGCAACAAGACCAGGCAAGACCTGATCAACGCGGCGGATCGCTTGTTGCCTAAACTGGGGCTGGCAGCCACGACATCACGAAAAATTGCCGCCGAGGCGGGCACGACTGTGGCCTCAGTCAATTATCACTTCGGTTCCAAAGACGGCTTGATCACCGAAGTCGTGGCCAACCATATGGTGCCGGTGATGCAGCAAATGGCCACGGATATTGAAGCACTTACGCCGAGCCCTGGTCGTGACGGTGTCGTACAGGTTCTGACGGAATATTCCCGAACTATGCTGGGCAAGTGCATGACAGACCCCATATTGCGCGAGGCCATGGGCGTTTTATTTTCCAACCCGGAACTCGCTACCCAGTGGCGTGCAAATAATATCAGCCCCTATCTGGAACGAGTCATCGATGTGCTGGTCGACCAGTTGGAAGACAGAAGCTACCGCGAAGTTCGCTGGCGCTTTAACCTGTTTGTCGACTGTGTATCCGGGCAGATCGTCAAACGCATGGGGTTCTCACCTGAACAGGATATGTTCAAGGGCATCGACGAATTCGTCACCTTCATGACCGACGCCTTTATGGCCTAGTTCAAAAAAAAGAGGGGTACCAAGCACCCCTCTTGATTGAACTGATATCACGACACGGCCCTATTCAGCCGCTTCTTTCATGGCGAAGATGTCATTCAAATCGTCATCACTGGCATTGAGCAACTTCTCAACCCAGCCGTGGAATTCCTGACCGCCTTCTTCATTGCGACCGAAGTAAACCCACTCTGTCAGCCCTGCATCGAGCGCTTTCTGCTGGCGAATCCCGGTGGCGTAGTCTTCATCGGCTACCACAGTCTCGAGCAGTGAGAACTGCTCATGCGCCTGCTGTTTGATTTCATCACTGGGTTCTTTTTCCATCAGATAGGTTTGCACCGTGTAGGACTCGCCCACCTTTTCACCTGGGAAAAGCTGGGAGACCATGACACCGCGACCACCCCCGTAGAAGCTGGCGATCGAAACATGGGGGAAGATTGTCCACACACCGGCCAGCAACAGGTCATCGGACCATTCACTTTCCGGTACGTCCTTCATGCTGACGACATTGGTATCTTCTGGCTGTGGCATGGCGGCTGATGGCGCGAGAATGCGCTGGTGCGGCCCCCAGGCATAGAAGTTACCCCGATTGGTCGTATCCGCTCCGAACGTATTCGCGTGCAAAACCGGCAGGTGGTAGAAATCCAGATAGCCATCATAGGCGATCTTCCAGTTGGGGCCTTTAAGCGTGCGGCGCTCAAAGAAATACCAATCCTTAAAACCGAAGGTGTCGAGCAAGCTCTCATAGCCAGACAGGAAAGTGTCGATATCGAGGGTAGATGCCGGATCAAGCGTCACCCAGATCAGCCCAGATTTTTCCAGAATTGGGAACTGCTGCAGGCATAACTCATCTTTATCCACGTCGCCAAAATCGCTACTGGAAGCGACGCCGACCAACTCACCTTTCTGATTAAATGTCCAACCATGATACCCACAGACAAAACGGCTGGTATTGCCTTCGCCAAGTGCAACATTGGTACCCCGATGAGTGCAGGAATTCAGGAAGGCACGGGCCTGGCCGTCCTTGCCGCGGACAATAAGCACCGGCACACCGACCGGCTCCATGGTCTTGTAATCACCTGCACTGGGAATTTCGCAGGACGCCGCCAGCATCAGAGGCATACGTCGGAAAATCTGCTTCTTTTCACGATCAAAGCGCTCAGGATCCGTGTAAACACTGGCCCGAATTTTCCCCACACCCGGGGCTTGGCGCAATGTGTCCGCCTCAGCATATGCCAGGGCATCACGCGCCATATCAATCAGTTCTTCACGAGACATGAGACTCTCCGATCCTTTCTTCAAAACACCACAACCACACTGGTTCGATAAAACGATACGCCTTCACGGGTGACTTTTCATCCCTAAACAACGAATTCTGTGCCTGGCAGCTTTAGAAGCCTGGATGGTTAAGAGAGCGCAGCTACTCGATCATATAGCCGCCATCGATATAAAGAATGGTGCCGGTTACGTAGGATCCATAATCCGAAAGCAGATACATGACACCCCCGCCGATGTCCTTACTGGCACCCCACCGCTGCAGGTGGATTTTGCTGAACATCAGATCCTGGAAATCATCTGGCGCGTCCGATCCACCCAGGCCGGCATCCCGAATAATACCCGGCGCCACCAGGTTTACGCGGATACCCTCTGCGCCATAGTCCCGCGCCGCCACACGGGTGTAACCTTCAATCGCGGCCTTGGTCGCTGGGTAGTGACCCGCGCCTGGCAAAACCTTTTGCCCCAAAACAGAACTGCAATTGACGATGGAACCCCCACCGCCTTGCTTCTGGAATTGTTGGATTTCATACTTCATCGACAGCCAGACGCCACGAACATTGACGCCGAATACATCGTCATAAACATCATTGCTCAACTCGGCCAAAGGGCCGCCGAGCGCACCAATTCCAGCATTGTTAAAGGCGCCATCCAGCCGACCAAAGTGCTCGGCTGTTTTGGCAACGGCTTCTTCAATGTCCTGTTCGATGGCCACATCACCATTGATGAACAGCACGTCACCGCCTGCCGCCTCGATCTCAGCAACGGTCTGCTCGCCATCCGCAGCATTGCGCCCTGTAATAGCGACCTTGCCTCCATGTTCTGCAATCATCTGGGCGGTAGCCTTGCCGATCCCTTTGGTGCCGCCGGTCACCAAAATCACCTTGCCATCAAGCATGTGTCGTCCCCCTACATTATGTGCTGGCGCCTCTATAGACCCTGTCGCCCCTAGTCATCAAGCTTCATGGCGGGGGCCAATCTGCTCGTAGACCCAGATTCGGCCTGTCTTTTTGTTGAGTGACTTGCTTTGCTGTCGCTGGTCGCGGCTATTATTCAGGTCGTCGATGACGGCTTGCGCGCTTTCACCCTCAGCCTCATAGGCCGCGAGATAGGGCAACGGGCTGTTCTCACCAACATGGCCGGCCAACTGAAACCGCTGGGCTGAAAGATACCCTGCGGAGTCGATCACTTCGTCGAGATGGATATTTTCGTAGTAGTTATTGAAGGCGTCTTCCTGGCCCTCGCTTGGCTCGGTCAGCACCAGGACCAGGAACTTCTTCTTCATGACTAATTCCGCTTCACATCCTTGAACGGACCGGTGTCAAAACGCGGTTCCTTGGGCAGGTCCAGCAGCCGTTCAGCAACGATATTTTTTTGAATTTCGTCTGTTCCACCCGCAATGGAAACGGCAGGAACCGACACCAGCACCTCGGCAATGATGCCGTCATTCGGGCTATCTGGCCCGGTGAGCATGGCATCGATGCCGGTGATCTCCGTATGCAGATCGGCCGACATGCGGGCCACTTCACTCGCCGTCAGCTTGGTGACAGAGCCTTCGGGCCCGCGGGCCTTACCGGCCTTCTGCACCTCCGCCAATCGTTTGATGAACCATTCCATCGACTGCCTCTTAATGAGCAGCTTGGCAATATCCTGGCGGATGGCGGCATCTTCGATAGAGCCTGTTTCACGTGCGCGATCAATGATCAGGTCTGACCGCCCTGCCCGTTGCGGATACCAGGCATAGGGCTCGGTCGCGATGGCCGATTCTTCCCGATATTGGTCGTAAATGACCCCTTCGCGGCCCTTGTCTTCGCCGGCCTCGCGGTTACCCGCAGCAACCCGGCGTTCGTAGGCCAGCGTCGTCATGGCAATGGGCCAGCCTTCGCCCAGCTCACCCAGCAGGAAGTCTTCCGGCACCTCTGCATCCGTAAAGAACACTTCGTTGAACGAGGCGTATCCGTTCATCTGCTTCAGCTGGCGCACTTCCACGCCTGGTTGGTGCATGTCAATCAGGAAATAGGAAAGACCTGTATGCTTGGGTTCGTCCCAATCCGTACGAGCAACTAGAATGCCATAATCCGCATGATGGGCACTGGTGTTCCAGACCTTCTGGCCATTAACGATCCACTTGTCGCCTTTCTTATCGGCACGGGTCGTGGAGCCTGCCAGGTCGGACCCACTGCCCGGCTCGCTAAAGAGCTGGCACCAGGCATCCTCACCCGTGATGATGCGGCGCAGGAAGCGTTGCTTTTGCGCCTGATTGCCATGGGCCAGGATCGTGACCGCCGCCAACATGCGGGGGCCAGACTTCATGGCGCCAATGGCACCAATGGCAGCAAATTCTTCCTGTACGACCGCAACGGCCGAAGGCGGCAGGTCCCTGCCGAAATACTCCACCGGCCAGTCGGGCATGCCCCAGCCGGAATCAGCAAGCTTGGTACGCCATTCAATCAGGGAAAGACTGTCATCCCAATTTTCGGCCAGCCACTCACGCACTTCATTGCGAATATCGTCGAGATTGATGTCCATGATTACACTCCCATCGCCTGCAGCATGCGTTCGCGGTGATCTGCCGGTGAACCGAGGAAGACCTCGCTACTCTTGGCGCGCTTGAACCAAAGATGCGTGTCATTTTCCCAGGTAAAGCCGATGCCGCCATGGAACTGGATGCATTCCTTGGCCGCGAACAGGAATATGTCGCTCGCCGTTGCCTTGGCCATGCTGGCATAGGCCCGAACGTCATCCCCGTCTTCCAGCGCCTGGGCCGCCTGATAGACAGCGGCTTTGGCCAATTCCAGCTCCACATGCAAGTCTGCAAATCGATGCTTGAGCGCCTGGAACGAACCAATCACACGGCCGAATTGTACCCGCAACTTCGCGTACTCCAGCGCGCTGTCGAGCATGGCCTGTGCCCCGCCCAATTGTTCATGGGCAAAGGCGATCAGCACTTGGTCAAATACAGCCTCAAGGTCGAAAGCACCTTCGGCGCCCACGAGTTCGGCGGCACAGTTGGTGAAAGTCAGATGTGCGATACGGCGGGTGGCGTCAACGCCTTCAAGCCCTTCAACCGCCAACCCGTCAGCATCCGCGTCGACGGCGAACAGGGACAGGCCAGCGCCGTTTTCAGCCACAATATAAATGATGTCTGCGTTCTGGCCGTCGCTGACGAAACTCTTACGACCGGTCAGTTGGTAACCACCATCAACAGGCACAGCCTGTGTCGTAATATCTGCGGCATGCCACAGACCCTGATTTTCTGTGACAGCCAGCGTTGCCACGACAGATCCGTCCGCAATACCGACCAGACGCGCTGCCTGTTCCTCACCGCTGGCAACAGCACCGATAGCAAGCCCGGCCAACACGGCGCTGGATAGGTATGGCCCGCACAACAGGGCACGGCCCTGCTCTTCCATCACGATGCCCAGTTCAACAGGGCCATAGCCGGCACCACCGCTTTCTTCGGGCAGGTGAATGCCCGCCAGGCCCATATCCGTGCAGACCTGCCGCCAAACGTCTCCGTCATAGCCACTATCTGTCTCCATGAGCTTGCGAATTTCTGTGGTGGGAGACTTGTCCCGCAGGAAGCGCGCCAAAACGTCGCGAAACTGCTCCTGCTCTTCAGTGAAGCTGAATGCCATTCTACCTGTCTTTCTGATGCCTGAACGGTGTGCCAACTTAGGCATCCGTCCAATGATGAACAACTATTATCTACGATAGTCCACGCCTGCACGGATCAACTCGACGAACATGACAACTGGGGTTACTGTTGCCTTCCCATCGGGGAGGAGACGAGCCCAATGACCCAACTGACTGGCGGTTGCCTGTGTGGCAATATCCGCTACACCATTGATGCAGAACCCATTGCCGTGGCGGCTTGTCACTGCAAGAACTGCCAGCGCCAGGCGGGGTCTGCTTTGTCAATCATTGCCGTTTTTCCGCGACCGTCGCTTCACTTGGAGGGTACCCCCAAAGTGTACACCGACCGCGGTACCAGTGGGCAAGACGTCTACCGCAATTTCTGCCCAAACTGTGGTTCACCGGTGCTGACTGATACGCCGGGCGCCAAAGAAGAGGACATCATCTTCATTAAGGCGGGCACCTTGGACGATACGTCCATCCTCAACCCAACCACCCATTACTGGACAAAGAGCGCCCAGCCCTGGTTCCAATTGCCTGACGACGCCGAACTGCTGGTGCAGGAATAAGAGAAAAGGAAGAAACCATGCCTGAAAACGTGATCACCGTGGAACAAGATGGCGAGCTTGCCATTGTCACCCTGAACCGACCCAACGCCATGAATGCCTTGTCGACTGCCCTGCGGCAGGCCATCGGCCAGACATTCCAGGAACTGGAAGCCGACCCGGACATCCGGGCTGTCGTCCTGACCGGCGCCGGACGCGCCTTCAGCGCCGGGCTGGACCTGAAAGAACTGGGCAGTGGAGAAGCCACCGTCGGTGCCGCTGTCGAAGGGAATGATGCCATTGACCCGGTCAGCGCCATCGCCGCTTTTTCAGGCCCGATCATCGGCGCCATCAATGGTGTCGCCATTACCGGCGGTTTTGAGCTGGCCCTGGCCTGCGACGTTCTGATCGCCTCTACCAATGCTCGCTTTGCCGACACCCATGCCCGTGTTGGCGTCATGCCGGGCTGGGGGTTGAGCCAAAAGCTCTCCCGCGCCATCGGTATTTATCGTGCCAAGGAACTGTCTCTCAGCGGCAACTTCCTCAGTGCCGAACAAGCCAATGACTGGGGCCTCGTGAACCGGGTTGTAGAACCCGATGAACTGATGCCACAAGCCATTCAACTGGCGCAGGACATGCTCTCCGTCGTCCCGGACATGCTGGTGCAGTATAAAGCCTGTATTGATGAGGGTTTTGGCCAGACATTTGGCGACGCGCTGGACACGGAAATTCGCCTGTCGCGCGCGTCTGCGGTAGATACGTCGGCAGAAGCCATTGAGGAACGCCGCAAACAGGTTCAGGCGCGCGGCAAAACCCAGACCTCCTAGCTTCACCATTCAAGCTCAGTTATCAGGCCGACATTCTTTCGCGATAGTCCCAACTGAAGATATGTTCCGGTTTGCTGGTGATACAGACTTCGTCATCAGACCGGTTCAACAACCAAGTCGTAAAAGGCGACTCGTCAGATCCTAGATAGCGATCGACCAGCCGCTCCAATGTCTCTTTACCGCCTTCGGCGGAAACTGTGGCAATACCACGACCACGCACCCCTGAATAGGGTGCCGTCTCGCCAGCCACCTCAAAGCCGCAGGCGCCATTCTTCGCCAAAAGCTGGGCTATGGCTGTGTCCGGGCGACAAGCGCACTTCAGACTTTTCTGGTCATACACAAACCATAGAGACGCAACCACCGGGCAACCATCAGGGCCATTCACTGCCAGGCGCAGCGGAATAACCGCATCATCCAGATAGGTGCTGACATCGCCCGCAGACCAAGGTCCTTTGTACTGTGTCATGATTCCTCCGATCGTCAGGCTATTTCGCGGTGATAGCTCATTTGCAGCTATATGAAGATTGCCGTTGCAACCATCAGCAAGCCGGTACTGGCGATCACCCAGGCGTAAGTGCGGATATTGCGCACACCGACTGCGTAAAGCGGGATGAAAGCAATGCGCCCCGCCAGGTAAACATAGCCACCTACTTCCGTTAACTGCCCGGTTTTACCGAGCAGCACAGCAGCCAGCATGGCCGCCACAAACAAGGGAAAGCTTTCCATGTAATTGGTGAAGGCACGCTGCAGCCGCGCCGGCACGCCAGAGATGGGGCTTTCTTCATCGCGTGGCCCCATGCCCCAGTCATAGCCCTGCTGCGTGCGCGCTGCGACAGAGCCCAGCAACAATTGGAACATGCCAAGAATGACAGCCGCCCCCACCATCATCAGTTCCAGTTCAGCACCGACTGACATTTCCATCATAGCGTCCTCTCCTGACAAGACCTGTTGGCTTAACCCTTGAGCGTCACCTTACCACCAATGGGCATGGGCGGCGCCATCCCCAAGACAGGGTGCGGAATGTACGGCCCTTCGAGCTTGGCAACCTCTTCATCCGTCAGGTCAATATCGAGTGCGGCTACCGCATCGGGCAGGTGATGCTCCTTCGTGGCCCCAAAAATAGGCGACGTCATACCCGGGCGGCTGAGCAGCCAGGCCATGGCGATCTGCGCCCGCGGCGCACCCCGTGCAGCTGCGACTTCTGCAACCGCCTCAACGACCTGTCGGTCTGCATCTTCGGTCGCGCCATAGAGCACCTTGCCATATTCATCCGACTGCGACCGTTCAGTCTGTTCGTCCCAGTCACGCGTCAACACGCCACGGGCCAGCGGGCTCCAGGGCATAATGGCTATACCCTGATCGATGCAGAGCGGGTTCATCTCCCGCTCTTCTTCACGATAGATCAAATTGTAATGGTTCTGCATGGAGGCAAAAGGCGTCCAGCCATTCATTTTGGCCACGTGAATGGTCTTCATGAATTGCCAGGCAAACATGGAAGACGCACCAATATGCAACACCTTGCCTACTTTGATCAGGTCGTGCAGGGCCTCCATGGTCTCTTCGATGGGGGTGTTATAGTCCCAACGATGGATTTGGTAGAGGTCGATATAGTCCGTTCCCAACCGGGTCAGGCTGTCGTCCACTGCCTGAAACAGCGCTTTGCGCGACAGGCCCACTGTATTGGGTGCGCCACGCCATGGGGCAAACGCCTTGGTGGCAATGACAATTTCGTCCCTGTTGCAAAAGTCCTTAAGCGCCCGGCCAACAATTTCTTCTGACGATCCATTGGAGTAAACATTGGCCGTATCAAAAAAATTAATGCCGGCTTCAACGGCCTGGCGGATGAGTGGGCGACTGGCTTCTTCATCCAAGGTCCAGTCATGGTTCCCCTGTGCTTCGCCATAGGTCATACAACCCAAGCACAGGCGCGAGACATGCAGACCAGTGCTGCCAAATCGTGTGTATTGCATTCTTACTCTCCGTTGTTTTGCACCAGCCTTGCTGGCCGTTACGGCACCTAGCCGCCAAGAACCTCTTTTTGCACCCGGGCAACATCATACTGTTCCGGATCATCGAAAGGCGGAACCGCGGCAATGGCCGCCGAAATCTCACGCCACCGCTTCTCAGCATAGCCAACAATATGCGGGTGGGTCATGATCATGAAGTCACCATTGGCAACGCCTTCAACGGTGCGGCGTGCCAGCACCAATGCATCCATGCCCTTAGCCATCACCCTGGCGCCAATTTCCTTGGCTTTCTCCGCCGTTGGGCCTGTCGGGCTGTTTCTCTCCGAATCATAGAGTTTGCTTTGGGTAATACCCGGGAAGACAAGACTGACCGTGATATTCTCCGGTAACTCCTGCCGCATAACATCAGCCATGCCCAACACAGCATGTTTGGTTGCCGTGTAGATACCACCCCCCAGATGGGGCACGCCAATGGCATGCTCTGATGCCGTCATACAGATCGCGGCCTCCTGCCCTGCATCGCGAAAACGACGGCCGAAAATCGACACTGTATTCCACACGCCTTTGATATTCACATCAATGATCCAGTCCATATGCTCGGGTCGGTAGTCGATCACCGAAGAACCGGACATCACGCCCGCATTGGCAAACACCAGGTCAACCCTGCCGAAGGAAGACCAGGCTGCATCTGCAAGCGCCATAACAGCATCATAGTCCCGCACATCACAGGCAGCGGCCTCTACGGTGCCACCCTTTTCACGCAGGCTGGCAGCTGCTTTTTCGGCCTCATCTGCTTCCACGTCGGCGATCATGACTGAACAGCCTTTTTCAACAAGGGCTGTCGCCAGCGCCAAACCAATACCTGCCGCGCCGCCCGTGACGACGGCGGCCTTTCCTGCTAGTTCCATATGAACCCCAATTTATCAGAGAACAGTGATTGCTAAATATTGTAACACGTTCTAAATTTTAGCAAGCCAAAACTGGCCAGGTGGCCAGAACATGCCCAAGAGGAAACAAGAATGACCCAGGCAACCGAGCCACTTCACCACCTGATTGATGACGGCACGATGGTCCAGTCTGTCTATGAGTGGCGGCCAGAATTGAAGAGTAATGGCCCGACCCTGATGATGGTGCACGCCACAGGTTTTCACGCCCGGCTGTGGGACGAGATCATTGGCTTTCTACCGAATTATCATGTGTTGGCCGTCGATCAGCGCGGGCATGGCCAGTCCACTGGTGGGCCGGTTGAACATTGGGCAAGTTTTGGCCAAGACCTCAAGCGACTGATCGAACAGTTGGATCTGGCAGACATTGTGGGCATTGGCCATTCCATGGGGGCCCATGCCCTGATTGACGCCGCTGCCCTGTGCCCCGGGCGCTTCAGGCAACTGATAGCGGTAGATCCAGTGATTGCCGAGCCTGCCGCTTATGAGAATGGCGGTGATGTGCATTTCACGCCCGACAACCCGCATCCGGCCGCCAAGCGGAAGAACGACTTTGCCTCGGTAGAAGAAATGAAAGAGCGCTTCAAAGAGCGCACGCCCTATAGCTTATTCACCCCGGCCAGCTTCGATAATTACTGCCAATATGGCCTGCTGCCCAATAATGAAGGCACTGGCATGATACTGGCCTGCCCACCTGCAGTTGAAGCCGCTGTCTATACGAATTCACGGACGAATATTGGTATTTTCGATGCGGTAAAATCCCTTCAAATCCCGGTCCTGATCATGCGAGCCAAGTCTGCCGAAGGGGCAGACAGATGGGACTTCACCACATCACCTACCTGGCCTGGTCTTGTCGACTTGTTCGCCAACGGCCGGGAAATCTACCGACCAGATCTGACCCATTTTCTGCCACAGCAGATCCCCGAAGAGTTGGCGGGTATCATTGAAGATGAGATAGCCGGCGCCAGCTAGACCGTCGCGTTGATCGCCTCACCCAACACCTCCATCATAGTATCGATATGGTGTCGGTCGCAGATCAGGGGCGGTGACAGTTGAAACACGTCGCCGCTGACGCGGAAGAACACGCCGTTTTCGTACGCCTTCAAAAACGCTTCAAACCCACGCTTGCCGACACCGTCTTCACACGGGGCCAACTCCACACCCGCCATCAGGCCAAAATTGCGAATGTCGATGACATTGGCACAGCCCTTCAGGCCATGAACGGCCTCTTCAAAATAGCTGATTAGCGATTGTGATTCGGCAATCAGTCCGTCTTCCATGAACACATCCATCGCCGCTTCTCCGGCAGCGGCGGCCAGCGGGTGACCTGAATAGGTATAGCCGTGGAAAAATTCGATACCGATGTCTTCGCCCGTCACAAAACGCTCATAGATATCCCGCTGCACACCGACCGCGCCCATGGGGACCGACCCATTCGTCAGCCCTTTGGCGATACAGATAAGGTCAGGCTCGAGGTTGAAAACTTCTGCCGCAGTTGGCCCGCCACAACGGCCAAACGCGTTGATGACCTCATCGAAGATCAACAAAATCCCGTGTTCGCGCGTGATTTCGCGCAGGCGCTCGTTATAGCCCAGAGGGGGAATAACCACGCCACCAGACCCAATCACAGGCTCAACCACAACCGCTGCAATGGTCTCTCCACCATGCAGGGCAACCATCTCTTCGAGCACATCGGCCAAGTCCACACCCTGTTCGGGTTGCCCTTTAGTAAAGGCATTTTCCGAGATATTCAGCATGTCCGGCAGATGGTCGACCCCCGGTAGAAGCGGCGTGTAATCCTTGCGATTATTCACGAGGCCGCCAACTGATATACCCCCAAAATTAGTGCCGTGATAACCCCGCACCCGACCAATGAGGCGTGTGCGCGACGCCTCGTCATTTCGGCGGTGATAGGCCAACGCGATCTTGAGCGCACTTTCCACCGCCTCTGACCCCGAATTCGTGAAAAACACATGGTCCAACGTGCCCGGCAGCATATCAGCCACCCTGTCTGCCAGAGCAAAGGCGCGCGGGTGCCCCGCCTGGAAAGACGGCGCATAGTCCAACTCGCCTGCCGCCGTGCGAATAGCCTCTACGATTTTGGGGTGGCAGTGTCCTGCATTGGTGCACCACAAGCCCGATGCGGCATCTAACACCTGTCGGCCGTCATCTGTCGTGTAGTAAACGCCCGCAGCGCTGGCGAACAAACGCGGCACGCTCTTAAACTGGGCATTGGCCGTAAAGGGCATCCAGTAGGCATTGAAATCTCTTGGGTCCGGCATGGTTTAGCCTGTCTCCGGGTTGGTTTTTCGCAGTCTAGCGCATCTCTGAACAAACGTAATTGACAAAATATGGAACGCGTTATAATTTTCTGGAACACGTTCCAAATAAGACCAGCCATGCGCCCCTCGGGGCCTCTGCAAAAGGAAACCGAGATGAACAAGGAAATCACCGGCAGCCTCATGGACCCTGCCATTCAGCAGTGCCCGTTCCCCATGTACAAAACCATGCGCGAAAACGCGCCAGTCCATTTCATTGAGGAAATGGGCATCTACATGGTGACGTCTTATGACCTGCTGATGGAAGTCATGAAGAACAACCACGTCTATTCCAATCGCGCTCCCGAAGGCGAACGCCGGGCCGGAATCACTTGCGATAAAGCAGAACGGATTGTGTCGGAAGAAGGCTATGGCCGCAACGCCCCAACCATCGTGAACAACGACCAGCCGGGGCACACCTTTTATCGTGGGCTGGTAGAGCGCGCCTTTCGCGCCGGCCGCATCCGCAAGATGGAAGCCTATATCACGGAAACTGTCGACCGTTTAATCGATCAATTCGCGGACCAGGACAGTTGCGAAGCGGTCGCCGACCTTGCTGTCCCCGTCCCCATGTATGTAATTGCCGACCAGCTGGGTGTACCCCGCGAAAACTTCAAAAAGTTCAAGGAATGGTCAGACGCCTGGGTCATCGGCCTTGGCCTACCGGTGCCCGACGAAAAGCTCATTGAGGCTGCCGAGCTGGTAGTGGAAATGCAGCACTATATGATTGCTCGCCTGTATGAGCGCCGTCAAAAAGCGGAAGACGACATGCTCAGCGATTTGGCCGTGTGTACCTATGAAGACGGCGAATTACTGAATGACCGTGACCTGCTGTCGATGATTGAGCAACTGCTGGTGGCAGGAAATGAAACCACGACCAACGGCATTGCCAATGGCATTCTTCACCTGGCATCTGACCAGGAATTGCAGGACCGACTGCGGGAAAACCCGGACCAGGTGAAAACCTTCGTGGAAGAAATTTTGCGCTACGAATCGCCGGTACAGGGCCTGTTCCGCTACACCAAAGAAGACGTGGTGCTGGGCGGCGTTGAAATCCCCAAAAGATCCACCCTGATGATCCGCTACGCATCAGGTAATCGCGACGAAGACAAATTCACCGCGGGTGATGACTTCAACATGGACCGCAAAAACAGTGGTGCGCATCTGGCCTTCGGTTCAGGCATACACCACTGCGTCGGCTCCCAGTTGGCCCGCGCTGAAATGCTGGTGTCCTTCACCTCAATGCTTAAGAAGTTCAAACGTTTTGAGCTGGCCTGTGACAAGGATGACATCCAATACCATTTCAGCTTTGCTCTGCGCGGCCCACAGGCCGTGCCGCTGACGCTCACACCCGCTGACTAGGACACCGCCGTGAAGTATCTCAGTGACAAAATGGTCGCGCGCCGTCGCCACATTCTGGAGACGGCGCAGACCATGCTGGCACGGGATGATGGCTCGTTCACCATGCGCGGCCTGGCGCGGGAAAGCGGCGTAGCTACCGCAACCATCTATAATCTATATGGCAGCCAGGATGCCGTCATCGCTGATGCCGTGGTTGATATTTTTGAACGCCGCGTCAACGGCATGGCCGACATGCCTGAGAATGCAACTTTCCTCGAGGCGGCCATTGCGCGGCAGGAGGCAGCCCATCGGGAGATCATGCGTGAGCCAGCCTTTGCCCGCAAAATGGTCGAACTATATTTCGATGCCAAACCGGACAGCCATGTGCGCAATATGCTGCACAGCGAACCAAGTGACCGGTTATCCGCGCAGCTTGCCGACCTGCGCAAAAACAGTCTTGTCGAAAACTGGGCCGACACCCGGGAGCTTGCGGATCAGATTACCCGTGCGACTTATGCCGTCATTGCCCTGTGGGCGGCCGGTGACATCCCGGATGAAACGCTAAACCTTGCTGTTCTGCGCTCAACATTTGCAATTGTTGCCGGGGGCCTAAAAGGCTCTGCGCGAGAGGAAGTCATCACCTATCTGGAAAAAACAAAGCCCGGCCAGCAAGCTGACCGGGCTTTTGGAACCTAGTTGTCCCGCCTATTTGAACTGCGCCAAGTAAGCAATCACATTATCGATGTCTGCTTGCTTCTTCAGACCGGCAAAGGCCATTTTACCTCGGGGGATAAATTTACGTGGCGCTTTGAGATATTCACCCAGATTAGCTTCGTCCCAGACAAGCCCCTCTGCTGCTTTTGCCATTAGGGGCTTGGAGTATCGGTATCCCTCGACAGCACCTGCCGCACTTCCGACAATACCATTGAGCACGGGCCCCTGGCGACGCTTGGCATTTTCACCAACCATGTGGCACTGCTTGCACTTCTTGAACACTTTTTCGCCCGCAACCGGGTCACCGGCAGCCTGTGCATTACCGCCTGAGAAGGCAAAAATCGTTACGACGAAGAGTGCCGCTATCATTTTGACAGCATTTGTCATGTGAGCTTTCTCCAATTCCAGACCAGCGCTTTACGCCGTCTATATATAGGGTTAGCGCGCCGTTTGCACATAGCTGAATGACTGAATTTGCGGCTATCAATGCGGCTTTTCCGAATCGTGGCCACAAAGACACACCCACCCGCATTCAACGACCGAAGGTGCTTTATTGTATACAATAGATGTTTTTCCTCGACGTCTGATGAAGGACGCGCTATTGCTCATACATGCTCACATGAAGGGAAAACGTGTTTTGTCAAAGGCATCTGCCAAGGCTTATGCGATCATTCGCCAACGCATTATTGATGGTGCATTGGCCCCAGGTGAACGCCTGAAAGAAGAAGATTTGGCCTCCCTATGCGGCGTTAGTCGTACGCCTATTCGGGATGCGTTACGCAGTCTGGCTGCCGACCTGTTTGTGACAGTCGTGCCCAATCATGGCGCTTATGTGAACGATTGGTCGCCAGACGACGTTGAGGACATCTTCACCATGCGCGGGATGCTGGAAGGCTATGCCGCCCAACGCGCCGCGAGCCGCATCACCGAAGAAGAGCTGGATATCATGCAGGCCAGCGCAGACGCTATTGAGGTCGCCATTGCAAATCCGGACGAGCCGGATGTGGAGACCTTTCTGGCGGCCAATCGAACGCTGCATGAAACCCTACGGCAGGCTGCCAACAGCACGCGGCTGAACACCATGCTGGGCCAATTGGTGGAGATGCCGGTCGTTATCCGCACAGCCACCTCCTATACGCCGGGCGACCTGCGGCGGTCCAACGATCACCATCAGGAACTGATCGATGCCCTGCGTGCCGGTGATGGCACCTGGGCAGAAGCCACAATGGTGGCTCATATCCATGCCGCCTATCAGAAATACAGACGCGCCTACCAGCCGCCCGAAGGCTAGATCGTCCCCGTTTCTTTCATGGCAGCAAGGTCGTCTGCACTTTTTCCCAGCAGCTCGCCATAGACTTCCTCATTATGGCTGCCCAGTTCCGGGCCAGGCCATTTCACCGCCCCGGGGGTATCCGACATTTTCGGGAAAACATTCTGCATATAGAGATTGTCGAATTCCGGGTGCTCGACATGGACAATAGCCTCGCGCGCCTGGAAGTGCGGGTCTTCCATCATATCTGGCGCCTTGTAAATCTTACCCGCTGGAACCGCATGATTTTCAAGGTGCTCCAGCAAGTCTTTCGCTGTGAAACCGACAGACCAGTCAGCAATCAACAGATCCAGTTCTTCCTGATTTTCGCCCCTTGCATGATGCGTGGCAAAACGCGCATCTGCCGCCAGATCTGGCTGGCCCATGGCCTCTGCCAATCGCTTGAACACAGTGTCTTGATTGGCGGCAATTAGCACATCCCCATCGGTGGTCGGATAGACGTTCGATGGCGCCACATTAGGTAGAATAGCCCCTGTGCGCTCTCGCAACATGCCGGACTGCGTATATTCCGGCACGGTGGATTCCATCATGGTCAGCACGGCCTCGTAGATGGCGCTGTCAACCACCTGGCCCTTACCCGTCACATGCCGGCGATGTAACGCCATCAGCGCACCAAGGCAGGCCATGGTTGCGGCCAATTCATCCCCGATGGAAAGGCCAATACGGGATGGCGGTGTCCGCGGGTCGCCCGCTAGGTTACGCATGCCACCCATGGCCTCGCCAATCGACCCATACCCCGCACGCGGTGCATAGGGGCCTGTTTGGCCGAAGCCAGATACCCGGATCATGATCAAGCGTGGGTTGATCGCTGAGAGCTCTTCCCAACCCAGACCCCATTTTTCCAGCGTACCGGCCCGGAAGTTCTCCAGCAGGAAGTCAGCATCCTTTACCAACTCTTTGATGATGTCCTGCCCTTCTTTCGACCGCAAATTCAGCGTGATCGATTTCTTATTGCGACCGACAACCGGCCACCATAGAGACTCTGCCCGCCCCCAGGCGCGCATAGGGTCGCCCACGCCAGGCTGTTCTACCTTAATGACCTCTGCACCATGATCCGCCATCAACTGACCGCAGAAAGGCCCGGCGATCAACTGGCCCATTTCAATGACCCGTAGTCCCTCCAGGGCACCAAAGGCTTCTTTATTAGGCGTCATGGTTTTTCTCCTGCTATAGCAGCTGGTATTATTTCGATGCTTGTATACAGAGCCACGTCAACATTGTATACAATTTATCAGACGCACTTAAAGATAAAGCCAGGACCATGACCGGCAGAACACATCCAAGACCCGTCGAGCTCTATGAAGTTGGGCCCCGCGACGGCTTGCAGAATGAAGAAACCCCGTTTACAACGACCACCAAACTGGAATTGATCGACCGGCTGGCTAAGGCCGGCCTGCGTCGCATCGAAGTAGCCAGCTTTGCCCACCCCAAAAAGGTGCCACAAATGGCGGATGCTGAAGCTGTCATTGCCGCACTGCCTGATATTGCTGATCTGGAGTATATTGGGCTTGTCCTGAACAAGCGGGGCTACCTTCGCGCCTTGGAAACACGGGCCGGCGGCAAGCGGGGCGTTGACCAGGTCGGTTGCGTCAGCGTGATGAGCGAGACTTTTTCGCAGAAAAACCAGGGCATGAGTATTGCTGAGAACATCGCCAATGCCAGTGAAGTGCTGCGCCTGGCCAAGCGCGATGGTATGAGTGCGCAAGTGACGCTGTCTGCCATCTTTGGCTGCCCCTTTGAGGGCGAAGTGCCCATGCAGTCGGTCATCGACAATGCCAAGAGGCTGGCAGAGGCTGAACCGTATGAAATGGCCCTGGCCGATACTATCGGCGTTGGCGTGCCCAGCCAGGTGCATGACCTGTTCGGCACACTGAAAGACGAAATTCCGGGCATGAAACTGCGCGCCCATATGCATGACACGCGCAATACAGGGGTTGCCAATTCCTGGGCCGCCTATGAGGCAGGCGCTACAACGATTGACGCCAGTGTCGCCGGGTTGGGCGGTTGCCCCTTTGCACCACGCGCCACCGGCAATGTCGCTACCGAAGATGTACAATATACCTTCGAGCGATCTGGCGTTGATACGGGAACCGACCTAGAAGCCTTGATCAACACCACCCGCTGGCTGGAAAGTTTATTGGGCCGAACGGCAGCAGCTGCCGTTGCCCGCGCCGGGGGTTTCCCTGCAGCGGAGGGATCAAAAACATGAGCCCCTCCATCGGCATGGCCATTCGCAACATGGGGCCGCAGTCTACACGCGAACTGATGTTACACGCCGCATTAGCCTGCGAAGACGCAGGCTTTGAGAGCCTGTGGGTGACAGACCATATTGCTATCCCGCCTGATAATGCCGAAGGCTCGGGCGGACGATATCTGGACCCCCTGGCCTGCCTGGCTTGGATGGGTGGACATACACAGCGCATCAAGTTGGGCACTGGCGTACTTGTGCTGCCCTATCGCCCGTCGGTTCCAACAGGCAAATGGGTCGCCACCGTGCAAGAGCTGACCAATAATCGCGTGTTGCTGGGTGTCGGTATTGGCTGGCTGGAAGAAGGCTTCCGGGCCGTCGGCGCCGACCCAGCAAACCGCGCCAAGGACGGCGATGCTGTGTTGGACTATCTGAACCGGGGCTTTGCCAACCATGTCGTGACAGAAAACGGGCAGGACTTCATTTTTAGCCCACAACCGGAACGCCCGCCGATCCTTGTCGGCGGGTTTCCACCCCAAGCACTAGAGCGCGCCATTAAATACGGCGAAGGCTGGTTTGCGATCAATTTGTCGCCAGAAGAACTGGCACCACATATCCGTAGCTACAAAGACGCAGCAGCTACCACTGATAGGCCCGCAGAGGTCACCACCTATGTACGGTTCGACGAGCACGAGACAGATTTAGTGACCAAGATTCGCGCGCTGGCCGATGTTGGCGTTGACCGGGTT
>JAURPT010000022.1 GCA_030836535.1 Alphaproteobacteria bacterium | reverse complement strand
TGCCGCCTTCAATATGAACACCCTGCACCATGCCAGAATCGACAATGGAATTGTCGCCGCTGGGGTTTTTGATGCGGGAAAGGGCTGCGAGAATGTTGTCCTTGGTCGCGGGCATGAAGGTATCCTGATCAGCAATGTTGTGTTGAGCGTGCGTTGCGCTGGGGCGCGGGCTATCATATAACCCGCAAAATAAAGTTTTACAGCGATAATTGGAATCGTTGGACGTCGTTCCCATATGAGGTGCTGCGTGAACTGTTCCCGCACTGCAGGCGGGAAATGAAAGGATACAGCCATGGCATGGCAAGACAATTCCGGTGGCAACCGTGGCCCGTGGGGCCAGGGTCCGCGTCCTACCGGTGGCGGCGGAGGCGGCGGCCAACAGCCCCCCAATTTTGATGACCTTCTCAAAAAAGGACAGGATCAGTTCAAGTCTTTCCTGCCGAGCCGTTTCGGCGGCGGCAAGGGATTGGCCATCATTGCGCTGATTCTGGTTGGCCTTTGGGCATCGACCGGCTTCTTCCGCGTTCAGCCGAACGAACAAGGCATTGTGCTGGTGTTTGGCGACTGGGATGGCCAGCTGCTGGGCGAAGGCTTGCACTGGAATTGGCCCGCGCCGATCGGTGAATATGACACCCCGCGCGTTACTGAAGTGCGCAAGACCGAGGTGGGTTTTGTGACGCTGGAAAGCCGCCGTGGCGACATGGAAAATGAAGTGCTCGCCGAAAGTCTGATGCTGACGGGCGATGAAAATATCATCGACATCGACTTTGAAGTGTTCTGGCAGATCAACAATGCAGGGTTCTACCTGTTTGAAATCAGGGATCCCGAAGAAACCGTCAAGGCCGTGGCTGAAAGCGTTATGCGTGAGGTTGTTGGCCAAACGGATTTGACAGCCGCGCTGACAACAGGTCGTAGCCAGATTGAAGGCCAGGCGCGCAGCCTGATGCAGGAAGTGCTCGACAGCTACCAGTCGGGTATTCAGGTTCAGGACGTAAAGTTGAAGAAGTCAGATACGCCGCCTGAAGTCATCGACGAATTCCGTGATGTGCAGGCAGCCGGTGCTGACCAGCAGGCGTTGATCAATGAAGCAGAAGCCAATGCCAACCGCATTCTGCCGGAAGCGCGTGGTCAGGCAGCTATCATTATTCAGGAAGCAGAGGCCTATCGGTCGCAGGTTGTGAACCGTGCGACGGGTGAAGCCGCTCGTTTCATCTCTGTCTATGACGAATACAGGCAGGCCGAAGACGTCACCAAGAAGCGCATGTATCTGGAGACGATGGAAGAAATTCTGGGCCGGGTGAACAAGGTCATTATCGACGGTGAAGCTGGCTCGGGCGTTGTGCCCTACCTGCCGCTGCCAGAAGTGCAAAAACGCGCAGGAGGCCGCTCATGAACCCGATGGCAAAAATTATCAGTGTCGTCGCCCTGATTGGCGCGGTTTTCATTGCGCTTGAAGGACTGTTTGTGGTCCGGGTGACGGAACAGGCCATTATCCTGCGTCTGGGTGAATTCCGACGTGAAGTAACTGAGGCTGGCCTGCACTGGAAGGTGCCGCTCATCGAAGATGTCACCTTCATGGATAATCGTGTTCTGCCGCTCGACTTGCCGACGGAGGAAGTGATTGCCTCCGATGACAAGCGCCTCGAAGTGGACGCGATGGTGCGCTATCGCATTGAGGACCCGCTGCAGTTCTATCGTACCGTACAGGGCAATGAGCGGATTTTTCAGGCGCGTCTGACGACGACTGCTGTATCGAACCTGCGACAGGTTTTGGGTCGTGCGCCGTTTGATACCTTGTTGTCGGATCAGCGTATCGTGATGATGAATCAGATACGCGACCTGGTGGAAACCGATGCGGCGCAATATGGCGTCCAGATTGTTGATGTGCGCATCAAGCGGGCAGACTTGCCGCAGCAGGTTTCCAGCCAAGTTTTCATTCGTATGCAGACTGAATTCCGCGAACAAGCAACCGAGCGCCGCGCAAAGGGGCGTGAGGAAGCTGATGGCATTAATGCGCGTGCCCGCAAGGAGCGCGAGGTTATCTTGGCAGAAGCACGCCGTGACGCTGATATCATCCGTGGTGAAGGCGATGGTGAAGCCGTGCGTATCTTTGCTGAGTCTTTCGGCAGGGACGTAGACTTCTTTGAATTCTACCGGTCTATGCAGGCTTACCAGCAGGCTGTCGGGTCTGAAGATACGCTGGTTCTGTCACCAGACAGCCAGTTCTTCAAATATCTCGACCAGAACAAGTAAGGGGTTGAGATTGGGCATTGCTTGAAAGGGCTGTGCCCGACGCTTAATTTCATATCACTATCAGGGGGTATGGGCCATTCGGTTCATGCCCCCCGTCATAACGATCGACGTGAAGAACAACAGGAGTAGGCTTTGAGCTCTAGCCAGATTCAACCCCGTACAACATTTGCCGCATTGGCCCATTGGACACAGACGCTTCGGCGTCATGCTTTTGTGGCGCTGATCGTGGGCGTGGCGGCGAGCATTGGTCTTGCCCAGACATCGGCAGAGGCACACCCGGACGGGTTTGTTGATCTGTCTGAGCAACTACTCCCCTCTGTGGTGAATATTGCCTCAACCATTGAAGTGAAAGCCCCTAAGGGTGCGGCCGAAGGCGGCATGCAGGGCATGCCTCCATGGTTCGATCCGTTCGGCATGTTTGGTGGTCGAGGGGGCAACCAACCGCCGCGCAACTCCAAGGCCGGTGGGTCCGGTTTCATTATTGACCCGGCGGGCATCATCATCACCAATCACCATGTCATCGACAAAGCCGATGAAGTAACAGTAACGCTGAGCGACGGTACCGAGTTGGATGCTGAAGTCATTGGTGCGGATCCTCGTACGGATATTGCCGTGCTCAAGGTGGAACCGGAAACGCCATTGCCTGCCGTTCAATGGGCAAATTCTGACGAGGTACGTGTTGGCGAGTGGGTCATTGCTGTTGGCAACCCGTTTGGCCTGGGTGGTACGGTCACAGCAGGCATTGTTTCTGCCCTGGGGCGCGATATCGGTGCCGGTTATTATGATGATTTCATCCAGACAGATGCGCCGATCAACCAGGGTAATTCCGGCGGGCCGCTGTTCAATATGGTGGGTGAAGTTATTGGAATTAACAGTATCATTATCTCCCGAAGTGGCGGCAATGTTGGCATTGGTTTCTCCATTCCGTCCAACATGGCAGAACGCGTCGTTGCGGACCTGCAGGAACATGGCCGGATCCGCCGTGGTTGGTTGGGCGTTGGCATCCAGCCTGTTGACGAAGAAATTGCCGAGAGCGTGGGCCTGGAAGAAGCTGAAGGCGTCATGATCTCCAACGTTATGGAGGGCTACCCTGCCGAAGAAGCGGGCATGATTTCCGGTGATGTGGTGTTGCAGTTTGCTGGCGAAGAGACGCCAGATACGCGCACATTACTTCGCGCTGTTGCAGATACGCCAGCAGGCACGGAGGTTGAAGTCGTTGTCTGGCGCGATGGCGAAGAAGTGAGGCTCAATGTCACGGTTGCCGAAATGCCCGAAGATGTCGATGCATCCTCAAGCGTTGCCAGCAATGACGGTAGCGACGAAGGCGATGAGGATATGTTGGAGGCCCTGGGCATGACCATGATGGCCCTGACAGATGACATCCGAACTCGTTTCAATATTGAGGATGATGCCACCGGCGTCATCATTGCCCAGGTGGATCGCACGAGCGATGCTGCTGCAAAGGGCCTGCGTCGGGGTGACCTGATTGTCCGCATTGGCGGCAAGCCGGTTGAAACCGTGGCTGGCATCAGGGACGTCATCACCGCAGCTGAAGACGATGGCAAGCCGTCCGTTCTGTTGCAGATCAATCGTGGTGGCAACTTCCGCTTCGTACCGGTGAAGCTGGACAGCGAAGACGACGAATAAGCTGTACATGAAAGAATAAGAAAGGGCGCTTGCAGCTGCAGGCGCCCTTTTTCTTTGCCTTCCCGGTGCCGCTTTGGTGCTTGGGTTAGTCCAGCAGGGTCAATACTTCGCGCAGGTCGCGTTTTTCAATGACAGCGTCGGCGGCCTCTGCAGTCACAGGCTTGGGGCAGAAGGCCACGCCAAGGCCTGCCGCCTTAATCATAGGGATGTCGTTAGCACCGTCGCCGATGGCGATAACCTGCTCGGTCGTAATGCCCATCTGGGCGACATAGTCGTTCAAGGTGTCCAGCTTGGCCTGGGCGCCAAGAATGGGCTCGACGACATTGCCGGTCAGCGCGCCGTCCCGAAAGTCCAGCTCATTGGCATGGTGGGCGGAAAAGCCTGCCATGTCCGCAACACGCCCGGTAAAGAAAGTGAAGCCGCCGGACACCAGAATGCAGGTAATGCCGCGTTCCTGCAGGCCAGCTACCAGTTCTTTGGCGCCGGGGGTCAGCCGGATGCGGTCATCAAAAATCTGCTGCAGGTCTGATTCGGAGAGGCCTTTCAACAGGCCTACTCGTTCGCGTAGGGCACTTTCAAATTCAAGTTCGCCACGCATGGCGCGTTCGGTGATGTCTGAGACAACATCACCGACGCCAATCGCATCGGCCAATTCGTCGATGCATTCATTTTCGATGATCGTGGAATCCATATCCGCGATCATAAGTTTGTAGGACAATGGCTGCCCCTAGGATACGGAGATTGCAACCCCGGAGCCGCTGACGGCAGCATTGGCCAATTCAACGGCCTTGTCGTTCTCAACGCCTTCAAACACGATCTGTGCTGACGTGCCTTCTTCGACCCAGGCAGGCTTGAGGCCGAAGCCACCTTCGCGCTTGAGTGCCATGGAGATGAGTTCAATGTGAACTGGACGCAAATAGGCAATGCCAGTATTTGCTTCGAGTGTCATTGTGCTAGCCATCTTGTTTTTCCTTTCGTTCACGCATCTGAAATTGGTTGTACCGCTTTCAGGCCCCGCTTGGGTTTGCGTTGAGTCAAATTGCCTGCCCCCTCCGCCAGATCAATGCTAAACAAAGGACCGAAGAAAGGGGCTCAAGTTGCCTAAAGTTATTCTCATTGCAGGGCCTACGGCAAGTGGCAAATCAGCACTGTCACTGAATTTGGCACGAGAATTTGGCGGGGAAGTGGTCAATGCCGATTCCATGCAGGTCTATGACTGCCTGCAGGTCCTGGCAGCACGACCCTCTGAAGAAGAGATGGAAGGCATACCGCACCACCTGTATGGGGCCGTTGCGCCAGATGATGCCTATTCTGCTGCCCGCTGGTGCGAAGATGTTCTGCCGGTGCTGCAGGATGTGTTGTCTCGTGGGAAAACGCCCATCGTTGCAGGCGGCACCGGGCTATACTTCAAGGCCCTGGTAGAAGGCCTCAGCCCTGTCCCCGCCATTGAAGCCCGGATCAGGGAAGAGATTCGCATCCTGGCACGTCAGGACGGGCAGGCTCTCTATCGTCTGTTGGAGGAGGAAGACCCTGACATGGCCGCTCGCCTTAAACCGGGGGACCGACAACGGGTTGCCCGCGCTTTGGAGGTGCTGCGCTCGACAGGTCGCTCATTATTGGCTTGGCAAGCCGAGAAAGGTGTTGCGCCCCTGACGCAGTTGGAAAAACTGGATGGTGTTGCGCGGATCGTCCTGATGCCGGACCGGCAATGGCTTTATGAGGGGTGTGACCGGCGGTTTCACCTGATGATGGACCAAGGGGCGTTGGAAGAGGTCAAAGCCGTTCAACATCTACCGGCAGACCTGCCGGCCATGCGGGCGCTCGGGGTTGGTGCTCTGCGTGCCTATCTTGCAGGGGAGTTGACCCTGGATGAAGCCATAATTCGGGCCCAAACGCAGACGCGGCAATATGCCAAACGGCAAATGACGTGGTTCCGGAATCAGTTTGATGCGTGGAATCACTGCTCAGAGCAACAATCGGAAAGTTTATTCGAAAAAACGCGTAATATTATTATCAATAATTAGTTGACTTTGAAATTATGCGTAGGTAGTGTGCGCCCGCAATAAGGTTTTTCCCGCAATCAGGCCGCGAATAACCTCGCAAGACTTGTGAGGCCGGTTCCGCTTGGTGCAAGCCGTTCCGGTGTTACACGATGGCAGGTGCGGAAAACCTCAGGAAATGTGGTTTTCAACCGCGCGTAAACGGTAAGAAGGACAGGCAAATGTCATCGCAGGGTATGCTTGAAGGTGCAGATATCATCCTCAAAGCGCTGGTCGACCAGGGGGTCGATACGATCTTTGGTTATCCGGGTGGTGCTGTGCTGCCGCTATATGATGCGCTGTTCAAGCAAAACAAAATCCGTCACGTTCTTGTCCGGCATGAACAGGGTGCTGTTCACGCGGCCGAAGGCTATGCCCGTTCTACCGGCAAGCCAGGTGTCGTTCTGGTGACCTCTGGTCCGGGCGCAACCAATGCCATCACCGGCCTTGTTGATGCGTTGATGGATTCAATCCCCATCGTTTGCCTGACGGGGCAGGTGCCGACACACCTCATTGGTACGGATGCTTTCCAGGAAGCGGATACGATTGGCATTACGCGTGCGGCCACCAAGCATAATTATCTGGTTCGTGATGTTGAAGATCTGGGGCGTACGATCCATGAAGCCTTTTATGTTGCCACCAGCGGGCGACCGGGGCCTGTCGTTATCGATCTGCCGAAAAACATTCAGGTTGAAGAAGGGCCCTATACCGGTTCGCCGAAGCTGAAGCACAAGAGCTATCGCCCGCAAATCAAGGGTGACCTCGATCAGATCCGTGCGGCCGTCGACATGATCGCCAATGCCAAAAGGCCTGTCTTCTATACAGGTGGTGGCATCATCAATTCAGGTCCGGCGGCTTCGCAATTGCTGCGTGAATTCGTTCGTATGACGGGCTTCCCGATTACCTCGACCCTTATGGGTCTGGGCTGCTACCCCGCGTCTGACAAGCAGTGGTTGGGGATGTTGGGGATGCACGGCACCTATGAAGCCAATTTGGCGATGCATGAATGCGATGTCATGATCAATATTGGTGCACGCTTTGATGATCGCATCACCGGGCGGCTTGACGCCTTCTCGCCAAACTCGAAAAAGATCCATGTCGATATCGATCGGGCGAACATCAACAAGTGCGTTCACGTTGACATCCCCATAGTCGGCGACGCCGGCCATGTGCTCGAAGACATGATCAAGGTCTGGAAGTCCAACGTACACCAGCCCAACAAGGATGCCCTGGCTGACTGGTGGGCGAAGATTGATGAATGGCGAGATCGTGACTGCCTTGGATACAAGCAGGAAGGGGATGAAATCATGCCCCAATATCTGCTGGAACGCCTGCAGGACCTGACCAAGGACAAGGACCGCTACATCACGACCGAAGTTGGCCAGCACCAGATGTGGGCGGCCCAGTATCTGGGCTTCGAAGCCCCGAATCGCTGGATGACCTCTGGCGGTCTGGGCACGATGGGCTATGGCCTGCCGGCAGCTGTTGGCGTGCAAATGGCGCATCCGGAATCGCTGGTTGTCGATATTTCAGGCGATGCATCAGCCATGATGAATATCCAGGAATTCAGCACGGCGGTTCAGTTCAACCTGCCGATCAAGGTGTTCATTCTGAACAACTCCTATATGGGCATGGTGCGCCAGTGGCAGGACATCACCTATGATGGCCGCTACGCGCATACCTATTCGGAAGCGCTGCCGGACTTTGTCAAACTGGCCGAGGCCATGGGCGGCGTTGGCCTGCGTATGGAGAAACCGGGTGATGTCGACAAGGTCATCAAGGAAATGATCAAGAATAACAAGCCGACCATTGTTGATTGTCGTGTTGCTGTTTTGGAAAATTGCTTCCCCATGGTCCCGTCAGGTGCTGCGCATAATGAGATGATCTTGGGTCCGGAAGATGTTGAAACGGATCGTGAAGACGATCCGACTCTGGTTTAGGGAGAACAGACATGGCTCAGGATCAAGCAATCTTTCAGCATACAATTGCTGTTCTCGTTGATAACGAAGCAGGCGTTCTGGCACGCGTTATCGGGCTCTTCTCCGGTCGTGGCTATAATATCGAAAGCCTGACAGTGGCCGAGACAGACCATGATGAAGGCCTGTCGCGCATCACGATCGTGACATCCGGCACGTCCATGGTGATTGAACAGATCAAGGCACAGCTGGAACGGCTGGTGCCGGTGCACCGGGTGCAGGACCTGACGACGGACGGCCCCTGCGTTGAACGGGAGCTCGCGCTAGTCAAGGTGTCTGGTACCGGTGATGCGCGGGTGGAAAGCCTGCGCCTGGGCGATGCTTTCCGCGCGCGGGTTATCGACACGACAACGGATTCGTTTACGTTCGAAATTACAGGTGCCTCCAGCAAGATCGATGCTTTTGTGGCGCTCATGGGGCCGCTTGGCCTCGTTGATGTGTCGCGTACGGGCATTGCTGCCATCAAGCGTGGCGCTGAAAGCTTATAAATGTCAGCAAGCCCTAGGGCTTCAGGCACAGGGCTCTTGCCATTCCGGGCGCAGAACTGTAGGAACAGCGCCAAATCGTCCCCAACCGGCTGAAACAAGGAAAATGAGATGCGGGTTTTTTATGACCGTGATGCAGATGTTAATCTGATCAAGACCAAAAAAGTGGCCATTGTTGGCTATGGTAGCCAGGGCCATGCCCATGCCCTGAACCTGCGGGATTCAGGTGTTGCAGAAGTTGCCGTTGCCCTGCGCCCGGGTTCTGCCACCGCCAAGAAGGCTGAGAACGAAAACATTCCGGTCATGACCCCGGCTGAAGCCGCTGCATGGGCCGATGTTGTCATGATCCTGACGCCGGATGAATTGCAGGCGGCGATCTACGCCAACGACCTGCACGAAAACATGAAGCCGGGCGCATCCTTGATGTTTGCTCACGGCCTCAATGTTCATTTCCGTCTGATTGAGCCGCGTGAAGACATCGACGTCTCGATGATCGCGCCGAAGGGCCCGGGCCACACCGTGCGCTCCGAATATCAGCGTGGCGGCGGCGTGCCTTGCCTGATCGCCATCCACCAGGATGCCTCCGGCAATGCCCATGATGTTGCGCTGTCCTATGCCTCTGCCATTGGTGGCGGTCGTTCCGGCGTGATTGAAACCACCTTCAAGGAAGAATGCGAAACCGACCTGTTCGGTGAGCAGGCTGTTCTGTGTGGCGGCCTGTCGCACTTGATCATGGCCGGGTTCGAAACCCTGACCGAAGCCGGTTACGCACCGGAAATGGCCTATTTCGAATGCCTGCATGAAGTGAAGCTGATTGTCGACCTGATGTATGAAGGCGGTATTGCCAATATGCGCTATTCCATCTCCAACACAGCGGAATATGGCGACTACATGTCTGGCCCGCGCGTTGTGAACAGCGACACCAAAGCAGAAATGAAGCGCATTCTGGAAGACATCCAGACCGGTCGTTTCGTGTCCAACTTCGTGACAGACAACCGCGCTGGCTTCCCGAACTTCAAGGCCGTTCGTGCCCTGCAGGCTGACCACCCCATCGAAGAAGTGGGTGAAAAGTTGCGCGCCATGATGCCGTGGATCGCCCAGAACCAGCTGGTCGACAAAGAAAAGAACTAAGCAGCACTGCCGTTGGTTTAAGAGGCTCCGGCATTGCCGGGGCCTTTTTTGTTTCTTCAGGATCAATATTTACACGCCCGGGCGAATTGGGTTAGTAATCAGCGCAGAAGGCATATTGATTCGCTTCGGATCAAAAGGCGCCAAACAGGAAGAGCAATGATTGCATTGACGCACCATATTGAACCAATCGCGCCCCGTTTTCAGGACGGGCTGCTTCTTGGTGCGCCTCTTCTACTCTGCTCTCGCCGACTAACCCGCCCCTGAACGCATCTCTATGGTCACCGCCGCCGCGTTTTAGGGGGCTCTCAGGCGGTACCGAGTAACAAGATGCAATCAAACAGGAGCAAGTCAGATGACGTCTGACAATTATGTAAAAATTTTCGACACAACCTTGCGCGACGGTGAACAATCGCCGGGTGCCTCCATGAATTTGGAAGAGAAGCTGCAGATCGCCAAAACGCTGGAGCATCTGGGGGTTGATGTCATTGAGGCCGGATTCCCCATTGCCTCCAATGGTGACTTTGAAGCCGTGCAGGCTGTCTCGCGCCAGGCCAGTGACAAGGTTGTTATCTGTGGGTTGGCCCGGTCCGGCTTTGCCGACATTGACCGTGCCCATGAAGCGCTGCGCGATGCACCGCGGGCCCGCATCCACACCTTCATTTCCACCAGCCCCATCCACATGAAGTACAAGCTGCAGATGGAGCCGGATGATGTTCTGGATGCGGTTTATGCCAGTGTGGAGCACGCTCGCAACCTGGTCGAAGACGTGGAATGGTCATGCGAAGACGGCACGCGGACCGACCGCGACTTCATGTGCCGCACGGTTGAGGCTGCTATTAAGGCAGGTGCAACGACAATCAATATTCCCGACACGGTGGGTTACACATTGCCCGAGGAATATGTCGAGATCATCACCATGCTGATGAATCGCGTGCCGAATATCGACAAGGCCACTTTGTCGACCCATTGCCATAACGATCTGGGCCTGGCTGTGGCGAATTCACTGGCTGGTGTGCAGGCCGGGGTACGCCAGATTGAATGCACAATCAATGGCTTGGGCGAACGGGCCGGTAATGCCGCTTTGGAAGAAGTGGTCATGGCGCTGAAAACCCGTCAGGACCTGATGCCCTACAGCACCGGCGTGCAGACGGAAGAAATCACCAAGGCCTCGCGTCTGGTGTCGACCATCACGGGCTTCGTTGTTCAGAACAACAAGGCCATTGTGGGTGCCAATGCGTTTGCACATGAATCCGGCATTCACCAGGACGGCATGCTCAAGCGCAGCGACACCTACGAGATCATGACACCTGAATCTGTCGGGCTGAACGAGTCCAAGCTGGTGATGGGGAAGCACTCCGGTCGCCACGCCTTTAAGGAAAAGCTGAAGGAATTGGGCTTTGAATTGGGCCAGAACCAGGTGGAAGATGTCTTCCGCCGCTTCAAGGATTTGGCCGACAAGAAGAAGGATGTCTACGACGAAGACATCGTCGCGCTGATTGACGATGAAGTCGTGCGCGGCGATGAGCCTATTCAGTTCGCCTCGTTGGGTCTGGCGTGCGGGTCGGAAGAGCCGCCACAGTCGACCTTGGAGCTGGATGTGGAAGGTGAACGCAAAGAAGTCACCACGACGGGTGATGGCCCGGTCGATGCGATCTTCAACGGCATCAAGGAATTGATCCCCATTCGCCCGCGCTTGCAGCTGTATCAAGTCCATGCGGTGACACACGGAACCGATGCCCAGGCGACGGTTACAGTGCGGCTGGAACAGGAAGGCCGTACGGTCAATGGCCAGGGGTCAGATACGGATACGATGGTGGCCAGTGCCAAGGCATATATTGCTGCTGTGAACCGCTTGATGCAGAAGCTGGAAAAGACCGCGCCGTCGGCTCTGTCTGCATAGGGAAAACAAGCTGTCACAGACTTGCGAGTGCCGCAGGAAAGGCGTCGCAAAAACACTGACAAATGCTATGGTTTGGCGTGTTGCGTGATTCGCGCAGCACGCCTTTTTATTTGACCATCACATCGGGGCAGCCAACCTGCGCATTCACCCCGTTGTCCCAAACGCGAGAGGGTTTGAGCGTCCATGTTTTCCCGACTACTGGGCATGATGTCCTATGACATGGCTATTGATCTGGGTACAGCGAACACGCTGGTTTACGTCAAGGGGCAGGGGGTCGTACTGAACGAGCCGTCTGTTGTCGCCATCAAGGACCCCAATGGTCGCAAGACGCTTGAAGCCGTCGGTAACGAAGCCAAGATGATGCTGGGCCGTACGCCTGGTCATATCGCTACTATTCGGCCATTGCGCGATGGCGTGATTGCAGACTTTGAAGCCGCCGAAGAGATGATCAAATATTTCATCAACAAGGTGCACAAGCGCAAAATGCTGGCCAGCCCGGTGGTTGTCATTTGCGTGCCATCCGGCTCTACCCCGGTAGAACGCCGAGCCATCCAGGAATCGGCAGAGGCTGCAGGCGCACGCAAGGTCTATCTGATTGAAGAGGCCATGGCGGCTGCCATTGGCGCCGGCCTGCCGGTGACCGAGCCATCGGGCTCCATGGTAGTAGATATTGGCGGTGGCACCACGGAAGTGGCTGTGCTGTCTCTCGGCGGTATTGTTTATGCAGAATCTGTCCGCGTTGGTGGCGACAAAATGGACGATGCCATCATCAACTACATTCGCCGCAACCACAATCTGCTGATCGGTGAAGCAAGCGCCGAGCGCATCAAGAAAGAAATCGGCACGGCTATGGCACCGGTGGAAGGTATCGGCGCTGAAATTCAGCTCAAGGGCCGCGACCTGATGCATGGTGTGCCCAAGGAAATCGTCTTCAATCAGGCCCAGGTGGCCGAGGCGCTGTCCGACCCCGTGTCCTCAATTGTTGAAGCCGTTAAGGTTGCGCTTGAACATACGGCACCGGAACTGGCGGCCGATATTGTCGACAAAGGCATTGTGCTGACCGGTGGTGGCGGATTGCTGCACAATCTGGACCAGGTTCTGCGTACTGCAACCGGCTTGCCGGTTACTTGTGCAGAGGATTCTTTGTCCTGTGTTGCATTGGGTACAGGCCGTGCACTGGAAGACCCGACGCTTAAGCCGGTTCTGATCCAGGGCTATTAGGCCGGATTGCCGGTGACGCAACTGAAGGGACAGTTGGGGACGTAAAACGTGAGCCGCATTCTACGCCGAACCAATGAAAACGCGACTTTGGCGCAGATGCTGCTTCAGCGGTTGGACTTTATTGCGGCCGTCTTTATCTCATTGGCCTTGTTGATCGTCGGCAAGATCGATGATGGCTTTAATCAGCGGGCCCAAGCGGTCATTGCTGATGTTGCCGTGCCGGCTGCCGAGTTTATTGGCAAGCCCATTGTCTGGGCGGGTGAAATTTCTGACCTGGTCAATGCCTATCTCGTGGAGTCCGAAGAAAATGCGCGTATGCAGGCGGAAAACACACGTCTGCGTCAGTTAGAACCCCGCCTCGTGCAACTGATCAATGAAAATGAGCGATTGCGCGATCTGTTGTCGCTCCCCCCTGTTACAGACAGCCCGGTCATTACTGCTCGGTCGGTTACCTATCCGGGTAGTCCATTTCTGTGGACGACGTTGTTGGATGCCGGTGCAGCAGACGGCGTGCAACCATACCAACCGGTGATCGACCACAATGGCGTCATTGGCCGCATTCTGAGCGTTGGGGACTCGTCGAGCCGCGCTTTGTTGATTACCGATCTGAATAGTCGTGTGCCGGTCATGGTGTTGGAAACGGGTGACCGGGCGATATTGGAAGGGGACAACAGCCGTAAGCCGCAATTGGCGTTCCTTGAAGCGGCGCACAAGGTCGAGCCGGGCTTTCGCGTGGTGACATCAGGGGACGGTGGCGTCTTTCCACCGCTCTTGCCCATTGGTGTAACCGAGATTGAAGAGACGGGTATGCTCCGCGTGGTACCCTCGGCTGACATGGCGAGGCTGGAATATGTTCAGATCATTCAGCATGAGGAGCCTGCTGCGCCGGAAGAGCAAGAACCCGTGGCCGTTCCTGAAAATGAGGGCGCGAATCCATGAGGTCTACGTCCAGCAAAGTACCCCATGGCATTCTTGGTATCGTCCCATTTCTGCTGGCGATATTTGGCGCTGTTGTAGCCAGCCTGCCCTTGGGCATTGATGGTGGGGCTAATGCGGGCTTGCCCTTGTCTCTTATCATTGTTTTCTTCTGGTTGGCGCGCCGCCCTGGTCTGTTGCCGTCTCTCGCCTTGCTCTTCATAGGCCTCATGCATGATGCCTTGAGTGGCGCACCATTTGGGCTGACGGCGTTGGCATTTCTGGCCGTTCGCGCCTTTATCCTGGAACAGAATGTTTTTGCTTTTTCCCAGTCCTTCCTGCTGGGTTGGATTGGCTTTGCCGCCATGTGTGCCGGTGTCTTGTTATTTGAGTGGCTGGTGATGAGCTGGTATCTGGGCAAATTCCTGTTCGCGCCACCCTTCTTTATTGAGCTGTTGATTGGTATTCTGGCTTACCCCCCAATCGCTGCCATATGTGGTTGGCTGGACTTCAAGGTCTTCGGCATTCGAAAAGGATAAAGCGTGGCCAAGCAGCCCTCTGGTGACCGATACAGAAACCTGACCAGACGTGCCGTCCTGTTGGGCGGCGGGCAGGCGGCGCTTATGGCTGTGCTGGTGGGCCGGATGTACCAGCTACAGGTGGTTGATTCGCAGCAATATCAGTTGCTCGCTGAAAACAACCGTATCGATGCACGCCTTATCAGTCCCTTGCGCGGCCGTATCTTCGACCGAAACGGGGAAGAACTGGCCACCAACCGCCTGAGTTATCGGGTGTCCATCATCGCAGAGCAGACAACAGATACCATGGCCACGCTGCGGCATCTGGCGACATTGTTGCCGCTGAGCGATGGCCAAATGGCGGGTATCATCAAGCGCCTGAAGCGCTCGCGCAGTTTTCTGCCGGTAACGGTAGCCGAAAATCTCAGCTGGGAAGAATTTGCCCGGGTCAATGCTAACTTGGCCGACCTGCCCGGTGTCTATCCCGATGCTGGCCAGTCGCGGTTCTATCCCCATCCGGAAGATTTTACCCTGTTGGTGGGGTATGTCGGGCCGGTTACCGAAAAAGAACTGCTCGACCTGCCGGACGACCCAGCGTTCCTGCTGCCAGAATTTCGCATGGGCAAGCGCGGGTTGGAGCGTGTGTTTAATGATGCTCTGCGCGGCCAGGCGGGTACGCGTCAGGTGGAAGTGAATGCTCTTGGCCGTGAAATCCGCGAACTGGCCCGGGATGATGGCCAGCCGGGGCAGGACTTGCGTCTGACCATTGATCGGGAACTGCAGCGCTTCTCTATGGGGCGTATGGGCGAACAAAGCGCCAGTGCCGTGGTGATGGACATTCATTCAGGTGAGGTGCTGGTGATGGCCTCGGCGCCCGGGTTTGATGGAAACGACTTCAACCACGGCATCAGCCAGGAAAATTGGCAGGGCTTGCTGAATGATCCACGCAAACCATTGTTGAACAAGGCTGTTCAAGGGCGCTTCCCACCGGGGTCAACCTTCAAGATGGTGGTCGCTATGGCGGCGCTTGAAGCGGGGTTGATCAACAAAAACACCAAAGTGCGCTGTGACGGAAAGGTCCCCTATGGTGACCATACCTTCCATTGCTGGAAGGATGAAGGCCATGGCCAGGTCGACCTGATTGGAGCATTGGAGCAATCCTGTGATGTCTATTTCTATGAGCTGGCCAAGAAGCTGGATGTAGACCGCATTGCAGATATGGCCACACGCTTCGGGCTTGGTGAACTAACCGGGATTGAAGTAGATGGCGAAGTTTCGGGTATCGTACCCACCAAGGCCTGGAAGCAGCGCCAGCTGGGTGAACGATGGCATCAGGGCGAAACGCTGAATATCAGTATAGGCCAGGGTTATATGCTTTCGACGCCCCTGCAATTGGCGGTCATGACCGCGCGCATTGCCAATGGCGGCGTGGCCGTTGAGCCCACCCTGATAAGGCAAGACCCGCTCTTGGTTGACCAGTCATTGGAAGGGCCGGGAAAATTGAACATATCCGCGCGTAACCTTCTGCTTATTCAGCAGGGCATGGAAGCCGTGATGGATGGCAGGCAGGGGACGGCCCGCTCATCGCAATTGCGGAATAGCCCCGTCCGTATGGCCGGCAAAACGGGCACCGCGCAGGTGCGTCGTATTTCCCAGCAGGAACGTGAAGAAGGCCTGCGCAAGGATAATGAAAAACCCTGGGTCGAGCGCGACCATGCCCTGTTTGTCGCCTATGTGCCCGTCGAGAAGCCGACCTATGCCATTTCAGTGGTGGTCGAACATGGCGGTGGCGGGTCAGCCGTTGCTGCCCCGATTGCGCATGACATTGTAGAAAAATTGCTGGAAAAAGACCCCAGCCATGCCCTGGGGCCAAAGAATGGAGACAGCCAAGAGATAGCAGCTGTGGGAGGAGCAGATGTCTAGAACCGTCCGCTCCGGTTTTTATAAGCGCCCAACCTTGTGGCAACGCGCCAACGATATGCATTGGATGTTGCTCACAACGATCTGCCTGATCGCGGGTATAGGTGTCACCATGCTCTATTCGGTCGCGTTGGGGGACTTTAGCAGCCTGGCCTATACGCAGCTTACGCGTTTTGGCGTCAGCCTGTGTGTCATGCTGGGGGTGGCGTTGGTTCATATTCGCGTCTGGTGGCAGCTTTCCTATCCGCTTTATTTCATTGTACTAGCGTTGCTGATCGCTGTGGAATTTATCGGCGTTACACGGGGCGGTGCACAGCGCTGGGTAGACTTGGGCTTTATGGTGCTACAGCCATCCGAACTCATGAAAATTGCGCTTATCCTGGCGCTGGCCCGCTTCTACCATGCGCGGGACGGGTTGGCGGCGCGGCAGTACAGGCAACTCATCGTCCCCGCGCTGATGATAGCTATTCCCTGTGCCCTTGTTGTGCGCCAACCAGACCTGGGTACCACATTGCTGTTGGCTATGGGGGGTGTGGCTATTCTCTTCGTGGCCGGCGTAAGGGCCCGGTTGTTTGCGATTGCAGCTGTCCTGACAATCATCGCCATTCCCGTCGGTCTCAACTTCTTTATGAAGGACTATCAGGTTGAACGGGTCATGACTTTTCTTAATCCGGAGCGCGACCCGCTCGGCGCGGGGTATCACGCCAATCAGTCGATGATCGCGCTGGGCTCTGGTGGGTTGACCGGCAAAGGGCTGATGCAGGGCACCCAGACGCATCTGGATTTCCTGCCAGAAAAACAAACAGACTTTATCTTTACGGCCCTGGCGGAAGAATTTGGTTTTATGGGCGGGGTAACGCTGATCGGCCTGTATCTGTTGGTGCTGGTCTATGCCTATAAGATTGCGCTGAGTTCACGCAATCATTTCGGGCGGCTATTGGCGATCGGCATGGCGACAACCCTTTTCCTGTACGTCTTTATTAACATTGCCATGGTCATGGGCCTGGCCCCGGTGGTGGGGGTGCCGCTGCCCCTTGTGTCCTACGGTGGCTCGGCCATGTTGACCGTGATGGTCGGGCTGGGTTTTGTGATGAGCGTGCATTTGCACCGCGACGTGTTGATGTCGCGGCAGGGACATGTGCGATAATTGGCAATATCTGGTGCTGGACAGGCGGTCGGCGGTCTCAGGCGCACGCGCTAATTTAGGCGAAGATCCAGCCGGTTCCGATGCTCGCTAGCGCCAGTCCATCAGCACACGGGTGGCGCGGGTTGCTGCTGCGGTCCGGTTTTCAACACCAAGCTTGTTGAATATCTGCTCCAGGTGTTTGTTCACCGTTCGGGGTGAAAGCTCTAAAAGCTCGGCAATTTCCTTGTTGGATTTACCATGAGCGATCCACACCAAAACCTCGGCCTCGCGCACGGAAAGGCCAAGCGTTCGAGACATGCGTACTTCGTCGGTCCCCTGACCCAGATCCACCAAATGCAGCAAAAACTCACCAGCTTCTTCCTGATCCAGCAGGCGGAAGGCCACACCTTCCTGGCTGTCTCCCCGCGTAACGCTGATGGTGGGTTGCTGATCCGACCCGGCAGATTCGCCGACAGTTGTTAGCCAGAAGCGGACATCGCCGGGTAGGCTGTCACCATCACCAGCCCGCAGTCCATTGCGTTGCATCAGGTCGGCGGCCTCGGGGGGTGTCCAGGCGATGGAGCCGTCTTCCCGGCAGGCGATCATGCGGCGTCCTGTTCGGTCCAGTGCATCTCGGGCAGAACGGGCCCGGCGGGCATTGGAAAGATGCACTTTGATGCGCGCAAACATTTCCTGAAACTGGATCGGCTTGACGATGTAATCCACCCCGCCGCTGGCAAAGGCTTTGGCCATATGCTCGCTTTCATCATAGCCGGTCATGAAAATGACGGGCAGGTCCGCATAGCTGACCTTGCCCCCGTATTTGCAGCCAGTTTGAGGTAGTATTTTTGAACTGGAAAAGGAGGCATGAATGTCTGGCGAACGGTACTCAGCGGAAGAGATTATCCGGAAGTTGAGAGAGGCT